>NZ_JASATH010000162.1:0-18991 GCF_038440215.1 Inquilinus sp. OTU3971
CCTGGGGGGGGGGGGGGCTGGGGGAGGGGTCTGCGCGCGTCCGCGCGCGAATGCGCCAAGGACAGACTTCGCCGCCGGGGCCAGATCGCCAGGTTTCAGGCCGGCTCTGGCGTCGAAAACCCCCTCCCCCCTACCCCCCTCCCGCAAGGGGAGGGGGGACTCATTTTGCTTTCGACCGATCTCGTTGCGAGCCCCCGAGATGGCCCAAAGGACATTCTGAAAAGGTCTCGCAAGTGGGAGAGGCAACGAACAGGGCCCAGCGAGCGTGCGGATGAGATGTGTGTATCCGATAGCCCGCGAGGGGAGGGGGAGAGAGGAAAGCATGCGCCGGCTCAGGTGGAGGACAGGCCTCTCTCAGCCCTGCGCCGGCAGCCGGGCCGTGGCCTCGATCTCGACCCGCATATGCGGCTGCACCAGCTGGGCGAAGATCGTGGTGTTGGCCGGGCGCGCCGCGTCGCAGTGGCGGCGGATGATCGGCACGATGCGCTCGAACTCCGCCTGGCTCGTGACATAGATCACCACCCGCACCAGATGCTCCAGCCCCGCCCCGGCCTGGCCGAGCGCCCAGGCGATGTTGCGGAAGCAGTTCTCGCACTGGCTCTCGACATCCTCCGGGAAGGAGAAGTCGGTCGCGTCGAAGCCGGTGGTGCCGGAGACGAAGACCCAGCCATCGGCCACCACGGCCCGGGCATAGCCGGCCCGGTCCTCATAGGGCGAGCCGGTGAAGATGCGGGTTCCGATCATGGTCTGTCCTTTCGGTGAGCGTCAGAGATACAGCGTGCCGCCGGCGACGGTGACGCAGCGGCCGCGCAGCTCGACCCTTCCCTCCGCCAGCCGCACCGCGATGCGGCTGGGCCGGCCGAGCGCATGGCCCTGCTCGATCGCCACCTCGCCGGATGACGGCACCAGGCCGCGTTCGGCCAGGTGCCAGGCCAGCGGGCCGGCGGCGCTGCCGGTCGCCGGATCCTCCCACAGCCCGACGGTCGGGTTGAAGAAGCGGGCATGGGCCGCGGCCGAAGCGTCGATCGGGTCGAGGCTGTAGAGGTAGCAGCCCTGCGCCCCGGCCCGGCGCAGCTCCGCCAGCAGCCGGGCGGCATCCGGACCGGCTGCCGCCACCGCCGCGCGGTCGCGGGCCTGGACCACGAGATGCGGCGCGCCGGTCGAGACCGTGCGGGCGCCGGGCAGCAGGTCGTCGCCGCGCAAGCCCAGCGCCGCCGCCAGCACCACCGGATCGGGATGCTCCGCCAGAGCCTGCGGCTCGCTTTGGGTCAGGCCGATCGAGACGAGCGTGCCGCCCCGTGCCTCGACAGCAACCGGCAGCAGCCGGCCGCCGAGTTGCTGCTGCAGCGCCAGGCCGTTGCCGAGCGGGCCGAGCCGCCCCGATTCCGCCAGCCACCACCAGGCGCCGAGCGCATTGTGGCCGGCGCCCGAGACCTCGGCCCCGGCCGGGGTGAAGGAGCGCAGCCGGGCCGCCGCGCCGGGCTCGGTCGGCGCCAAGAGGAAGGTGGTCTCGGACTGGTTGAGCTCGCGCGCGATCCGGCGCAGCAGGACCTCGTCCAGCCCGTCCGCCTCCGCCACCACGGCCAGCGGATTGCCGGCCAGCGGCGCGTCGGCGAAGACGTCGACCAGATGGAACGGGACGGTCGTCATGGCGCGGTCAGCCTTGAATTGGTCTCAGGATCTGGCGGCATCATTTCGTTGCAATGGCGCCGAATCCAAGCGAGAACTCCTCAACGACATTGAGGAAAGTTCAACATGCCCCTGCCCTCCCTGAACGCGCTGCAGGCGGCCGAGGCGGTCGGACGGCTCGGCTCGCTGTCCCGCGCGGCGGCGGCGCTGGGCGTGACCGCGAGCGCGGTCAGCCACCGGCTGCGCGGGCTGGAGCAGCAGCTCGGCCTCGGCCTGTTCGAGCGCGGCGAGGCCGGGCTGGTCCCGACCGCGGCCGGCCGGCGCCTGCTGCCAGGGCTGAGCGAGGGCTTCCAGCGCATCGCCGCGGCGGTCGGCGAGGCGACGGCGCAGGAGCGCGGCACCGTGACCGTCACCTGCGGCCTGGCCTTCGCCGCGAAATGGCTGGTGCCGCGGCTGGTCGGCCTCGCCGCCCGCCACCCGGAGCTGGAGGTGCGGCTGGTCACCACCAGCCGGCTGGTCGAGTTCGACCGCGAGGACATCGATCTCGGCATCCGCTTCGGCCGCGGCCGCTGGCCCGGCCTCAAGGCCGAGCTGGTGGCGCCGCAGCCGCTGCTGCCGGTCGCCTCCCCGGCGATCGCCGCCGCGCTGGCCGACCCGGAACGGGCAGCCGCTGTGCCGCTGATCGAGGACGAGCAGAGCCTGTTCGGCTGGGATGCCTGGCTGGCGGCCGGCGGGCCGGCGACCGGCGGCCCCGCCGCTCTCGCCGGCCATCCGCGCCGGCGCTTCCCCGACGCGTCGCTGGCGGTCGAGGCCGCCCTGGCCGGCCACGGTGTCTGGCTGGCCTGGCCGCTGCTGGTCGACGAGGCGCTGCAATCCGGCCGGCTGGTCCGCGCCTTTCCCGACCGGATCGACGCCGGCCTCGGCTACTGGCTGGTCGCCACCCCCGCCCGCTGGCGCCGCCCCGAGGTCGCCCGGTTCCGCGACTGGCTCACCAGCACGCTCCCGCGCGATGCAGCCTGACGGAGGGCGTCGCCGGCCCGTTGCGCAATTGCAATCGTTCGCCGGGGATCAGAGCACGAAGCCGTCAGGCGATCGATAGCGAACGCCGCCATCCGGCGCAGATCCTCGAGCCCGGCGCCGCCGCGGGCGGCGAGCTGAAGCCCGGTCATCGTCATCCCGACGAAATCCGTGGCCAGGCCCGCAGCTCATCCTCGGCGATCAGGCCGAGGAGCAGGTCGCGCAGGCCGGCCAACGGACAGGACCTATCCCCCGGTATGGCTCGCCCTCTCCGTCGACCCAATCGACCGCAAACACGCCTCGCCGTAGCGTCGTCGATGTCGGGGTAAGGCGTTCAGCAGGAGACAGACATGTACCTGGACAAGACCTCACACCCTGGTGGGCCGGGGCCCGACGAGCTGGTTCTGTCGCGCTACGCGCTGCGGGTCGGCGAGATCGACGTCATGGTGGTCAGCGACGGGGTGATCTCGATATCGGCCGAGGCGATGGCCACCAACGCCGACCCGGCCGTCCGGTCGGCCTGGCTGCGCGAGAGGCTCCAGCCGGAGGTGATGGATTGGGCGCTGAACGAGGTCGTGGTTCGGAGCGGCGGCCGGACCATCCTCATCGATTCCGGGCTGGGAATGGAGGCCCCGAACTTTCCGCGAACCGGGCGGTGGTCCTCGCGGCTGGAGGCCGCCGGCGTCGATCTGGCGTCCGTGACCGATGTGGTGCTCACCCATATGCACTTCGACCACGTCGGCGGGCTGCTCGTCGACGGGGTGAAGGATCAGCTGCGTCCGGACGTACGGATCCACGCGTCGGCCGCCGAAGCCGAGTTCTGGCAGGCGCCCGATTTCTCCCGCACCGCCATGCCGGGGCCGTTGGCGGACATGATCCGGTCGGCCGCCAAGCGGTTCCTGGCCCAGTACGGCGGCAAGCTGCAGACCTTCGAGACGGACTACGAGGTCGCGCCGGGGGTGGTCGTCACCCGCACGGGCGGCCACACCCCTGGGCACAGCGTGGTCCGCCTGGCGTCCGGCGGCGATCGCCTGACATTCGTCGGCGACGCCATACTCCCGCACGGGTTCGAGCACCTCGAGTGGCACAACGGCTTCGAACACGACCCCGAAGAGGCGGTCCGCGTCCGGGTCCGTCTTCTGCGGGAGCTGGCGGCGACCGGCGAGCCGATCCTGGCCACTCACCTGTCGTTCCCGTCCGTCTGCCGGGTGGCGGTCGCCGGCGCAGGCTATCGCTGGGTGCCGGCCTTGTGGAATTACTGACCCTTATCGGGTCAGGGCAGACGACGGCCCGCTACGGCCCCGCCGCGGCCATGTCCATCCACATCGGCTCGAAGACATGGCCGTCGGGGTCCTCGAAGGTGCGGCCGTACAGGAAGCCGAAGTCCTGGCGCTCGCGGATATCGGCCCGGCCGCCGGCCGCCGCCGCGGCCTCGGTGATGGCGTCCACCTCCGCCCGGCTGTCGCGCGACAGGGCGATCAGCATGCCGATCGCCTCGCGCGGCTTCGCCAGCGGCCGCGGCGCGAAGGTCTGGAAATAATCCTGCGTCAGCAGTTGGAAGGTGATGGTGTCGGACCAGACCATCGAGGCGGCCCGGTCGTCGCTGAACTGCTCGTTCTTCCGGCAGCCGATCGCCTCATAGAAGCGGATCGAAGCAGCGAGATCCGTCACCGGCAGGTTCACGAAGATCATCTTCGGCATAGCAAGCGTTCCTTGTGTCCGGGGTTCGCGTCAGGCCAGCGCCTGGACGATGGTGTCGCTGGGGTGGATGCCGATCAGCTCGAGCCGCCCGGTGCCGGTGTTCTCGAAGCGATGCGGCACATTGGCGGCGGCGACGACGATGTCGCCCGGATAGCCCTTCGTCGTCTCGCCGCCCACGGTGAATTCGGCCTCGCCCGCCCGGACGATCCAGGTCTCGGGATAGGGGTGCACATGCAGCGTCGATCCCTGGCCCGGCGCGGCGTCGACCAGGAAGCACGACACCGCGCTGCCGAAGTCGCGGCCCTCGAAGCGGACGGTCCGGCTCTGGCCCGGCTGCGGCTCCTGATGGCGACGGACCTGGAACATTCCCTGATCTCCCCTGGGCGCCGCTGGCGGCGGCGAAGTTATCTTCGTGAGAAGATATATTGACGAATTATCTTCTCGTCAAGATATCTTGGCCAGGCGCCGCGGAAGGGGTATCTGTCGCCTGCGAGACCTTTTCAGAACACTGTCCCATCCTTTGCCGTCATTCCCGCGAAAGCGGGAATCTCCGTCCGGTCAAAGCGCTGCGAGATCCCCGCTTCCGCGGGGATGACGGAATGGGGATTCTGAAGAGGCCTCGCCTGCTGGACTGACGCAGGAGAGGGACGGATGACGGACGACACGACAGAGGATGGCGCGGACCATGTCGACCGGCTGCGCCGGCAATGGACGCGGGAGCTGCCCGATCTCGACACCGAGCCGATGGCGATCCTGGGGCGGGCCTACCGGCTGTCGAATCTGATGCGCGCCGGCATCGAGGCGACCTTCGCCGGCTTCGGCCTCGACCGCGGCGAATTCGACGTGATCGGCACCCTGCGCCGGTCCGGGCCGCCGTACCGGCTTACGCCGACCGAGCTGTACACCGCGCTGATGATCTCGTCGGGCGGCCTGACCCACCGGCTCGACCGGCTGGAGAAGGCGGGGCTGATCCGGCGCGAGAAGTCGCCGCAGGACGGGCGCAGCGTGCTGGTGGCGCTGACCGAGGCCGGCGCCGCGCGGGCCGAGGCGGCCTTCCGCGCCGACATGGCGAATGAATCCGCCATCCTGCAGGCCCTGGACCCGCAGGAGCGTGCGGCGCTGGCGGATCTGCTGCGCAAGCTGATCGCCGGGATCGAAGCCGATTCGAATCCGGAGATTTCGCGGCAAAGTTGAGATTTCGCAACGAAAACCGGCTGAATTCCCAGACTTCCGAGATCAATAGACAGAAATCGTAACGCTCGCGTTTGACAAGGACTTTCGTCGCGTCCTAGCGTCCGCGTCCCCGCGGGGCAGCCGCGGCACGAACAAAGCCCAAGAACAAGAGCGGAAGAAACAGTGACCCAGATCGCCCCGCCGGCCGCCGCCGCCCGCGACCCCGCCACCGACAAGCGAGCCTGGCTCGACTCCCATGAAGAGGGCTACCACAAGGGCCTGAAATCCCGGCAGGTGCAGATGATCGCCATCGGCGGCGCCATCGGCACCGGGCTATTCCTCGGCGCCGGCGGAAGGCTGCAGCTCGCCGGCCCGGCCCTGGCCCTGGTCTATCTGGTCTGCGGTTTCTTCTCCTTCCTGATCCTGCGGGCGCTGGGCGAGCTGGTGATGCACCGCCCGACCTCCGGCAGCTTCGTTTCCTATGCCCGCGAGTTCCTGGGCGAGCAGGCGTCTTTCGTCGCCGGCTGGATGTTCTTCCTGAACTGGGCGATGACCGGCATCGTCGATATCACCGCCGTGGCCCTGTACATGAAGTACTGGCCGGTCTTCGGCGACGTGCCGCAATGGCTGTTCGCGCTGGCGGCGCTGGGCATCGTCACGGTGATGAACCTGGTCGGCGTCAGATGGTTCGGCGAGATGGAGTTCTGGTTCTCGCTGATCAAGGTGGCGGCGCTGGTGCTGTTCCTCGCCATCGGCACGCTGATCCTCGGCAGCGGCATGGAGGTGGCGGGCCACGCGCCCGGGCTGCAGCTGGTCTCCGACAATGGCGGCATCTTCCCGCACGGCCTGCTGCCCGCCGTGGTGATCGTCCAGGGCGTGGTCTTCGCCTATGCCGGGATCGAGCTGATCGGCACCGCCGCGGGCGAGGCCGAGGACGCGCGCAAGATCCTGCCGCGGGCGATCAACAGCGTGATCTGGCGCATCGCCCTGTTCTATGTCGGCTCGGTCGTCCTCCTGGTGCTGCTGCTGCCCTGGACCGCGTACCAGGCCGGCACCAGCCCCTTCGTCACCTTCTTCGGCGCGCTCGGCGTGCCCGGCATCGGCACGATCATGAACATCGTGGTGCTGACCGCGGCGCTGTCCAGCCTGAACTCCGGCCTCTACTCCACCGGGCGGGTGCTGCGGTCGCTGGCGATGGGCGGCTCGGCGCCCGACTTCGTCGCCCGGATGAACGCCCGCAAGGTGCCTTATGCCGGCATCCTGGTGACGGTGGCGATCTATGCCGTCGGCGTGGTGCTGAACTACGTGGTGCCGTCGCAGGTGTTCGAGATCGTGCTGAACATCGCCTCGCTCGGCATTATCAGCACCTGGGCCTTCATCCTGGTCTGCCAGCTGGCGCTGCGCCGGGCGATCCGGCGGGGCGAGGCCGCGCCGGTGTCCTTCCGCATGCCGGGGGCGCCGGTCAGCAGCTGGATCACGCTCTTGTTCCTGCTGGGCGTGCTGGTGCTGATGGCGCTGGACTATCCGGTCGGGTCGCTGACCGTCGCGGCGCTGCCGCTGATCGGGCTCGGCCTGCTGGTCGGCTGGGCGCTGGCGCGCAAGAAGGTGATCGCGCTGCGGCCCGACAGCCCGATGGCGGAGGATCAACCGCTGGTGGCGCAGACCGAAGGCCTATCCTAGTGGTGAAAATCTGACGCTTGGCACCCGACGGCAACAGCCGGTGTGGGCGGGAAGCGGTCCTCCGGCACGGAGCGGCGAGACGTCCGGATTGCTCGATCGAAGCGGACGACTCGCTTCTGGTCGACCTGGAATGCTCGTTCCACCATCGCACTCTCATTCAAGGTCACCGCGTCAGACTTTGCTCGACGCGTCTCTAGGCGTGCACCCAGGGGGCCGAACGCCGCGCGGTGGGACACTCGCTGTGCCTCCGCTCCTTGTCAGATCTTCGGATGGAGATTGCGAACCGGGCTCACTCCTTCCAGCAGCGAAGCCAGGTGCAGGATCGTGGATTCCGCCAGCCACTTGCCGACGAGTTGCACGTTGATCGGCAGCCCTTCCCTGCTCGTGCCGAACCGCATCGACAGGCCGGGCAGCCCGGTGACGTTGAGCGGCACGGTCGCGCCCTGGAGGTAGGTGGCGTCGACGGTCTGTCCGTTGATGGTGAATTCCGCTTGGCCATGCTTGTAGGCCGGAAGCGGCAGCACGGGGGTGAGCAGCGCGTCATAGCGCGTGAAGTAGTCAGCGTAGCCGTCCCGCAGCCGCTCCGCCGCCTGCTCGGCGTCGATGTAGTCCTTTATGGACGTGTCGGGGAGCGCGAGCATCGTCTTGGCCATCTTGTAAAGCTCATCGTCGCCGTGACCGGCGGTCGCTTCCGCGAACGCGGGCTTCATCTCCATCACGTGGAGGCGGTTGAACACGTCGAGGGCGAAGTCGCGCTCGAGCGCCGGGATGCGCACGGGCTCCGCGAAGCAACCGACGCCCTTGAGCGCCTCGGCCGCCGCCTGCACCGTGGCGGCAACTTCCGAGTCGATCGGCCCGAAGCCGGGCTCGACCAGCCAACCCACCTGCAACTGGCGATGGGGCGAGCGGCCGACCCCAGCATCGAACTGGGCGGTGCTCGTAGCGAAGGCATCCAGGCCGTCGGGCCCAGCCAACTCCGAGAAGGCGAGCGCAAGGTCGCGAACTGAGCGCGCCATCGGACCGACATGCCAGAAGCGACGCGGCACGCGCGGCCAGATGCCCGTCATCGGCACGCGACCATGCGTCGCCTTGAGGGAGACGATGCCGGTTTGCGCCGCCGGTCCACGCACGGAGATGGCGAGATCGGTGCCGAGACCGATGGGTGACATGCCCGCCGCAATGGCCGCCGATTCACCGCCGCTCGAACCGCCCGGCGTGCGCTCGACATCCCAGGGGTTGTTCGATCGGCCGCTGAGCAGATTGTCGCTTTCAATCCAGTAGGAGAATTCGGGAAGGTTCGTCTTCGCGAGCAGGATACCGCCCGCTTTCTTCATACGCGCCACGCTGGTCGCGTCGGTGTCCGGAACGCGGCCCTTGAAGATCGGCGAACCGCGCTGGGTCAGCACTCCTGCGGTGTCGATGGAGTCCTTCACCGTGAAGGGGACACCGTGCAGCAGGCCAAGATCCTCACCCGACAGAACCGCTGCCTCCGCTGCCTTCGCGGCTTTGAGCGCGTCGTCCGCGATCGTGACGATCGCATTGATCTCGGGGTCCACGGCTTCGATGTGATCGAGGTGTGCCTGCACGACCTCGACCGGCGAGACCTCCTTGGTGCGGATCAGTTCGGCCAGCTTGGTCGCGTCGGAAAAGATGATGTCGTTGCTCATATCGGCACCCTACCTGGCAGTTGGTAGGGAGAGCATAGATGTCTATTTTCCCCAGTCAATCCCTATCTAACACATGGTAGGCTGATGGCCGCCGACGGTTAGGGAATCGAAATGAGCACAAACTCCAAGGAAGCGATTCTGGCGGCCGCCAGACAAGGTGCACAGGCGCACGGCTACAGCGGCTTGAATTTTCGCGATCTCGCCCACGAGGTCGGGATCAAGGCCGCGAGTATCTACCATCACTTCCCCAGCAAGGCAGACCTCGGCGCAGCGGTCACGAGGCGTTATTGGGAGGACACAAGCGCCGATCTCGACGCCATGCTGGCGGATGCGTCCGATCCGGTCAGCGCGCTCCGCCAGTACCCGCAAATTTTCCGTAGATCGCTTGAAACCGGCAATCGGCTTTGCCTTTGCAGCTTCATGTCTGCCGAATATGACGACCTTCCGGAACCGGTGAAGAAGGAGGTCCAAGCCTTTGCCGACGTCAATGTGGCCTGGCTGAGCAAGGTTCTCTCCGCTGCCGACGTGGTCAGTCCCGAAAAAAGCGAAGAGCGGGCTCGCGCCATTTTCGCCGCCGTCGCCGGCGCCCAGCTCATGGCGAGGAGCCGCTCGGACATCTCTCTATTTGACGCCTTGATCGAAAGCTACCAAGCAACGGGGCTCCTACCGGCGTAGACGACGTGATCGATCTCGAGCTACCGATAAAACCAGAATAGCCACTCCAGGGGGTCGCACGACGTCCATCATCTGCAAGTCTCGGAATCACATTGTCCGGGCTGTGACGGCTTCAGCAATCGCAGTCGGTCCTTCGGTAAGCTAGGAAGTATTCGATCACAAATCCGAGCGTGATCCTCGTCCGTCCGAGAATGGCCACATAGCAGACGTTTATCAGTGTTTGCTTCGACGTCGGAATTGAGCCGCATCCGGACCGGCAAGGGGCGTGGTGCCTCTGGCCGCTTGGGGTCGCATCCGGTCATGTCCGGTCTCAGGAGAGAATCGGGACGGCCGGTTTCCGGCGCCTGGCTGCGGCACTGGCCGGCGGCATTGGGCGGTTTGCTGTCGTTCGAAGCGGTATGAGAAAGTGACTGCTTCCGGGTAGTAGCGGACACAAGAATGTATTTCGCGGCACTTGAAGGGCAGCGGGCCGACGGTTCCAAGCGGCCCGATCATGGCTCATTAACGTGTCCTTCAAAGCGTCACGCACTCTAACCCGGGATAGCTATGCCCTCCATACTTGGGTATTGGCGGCTTTCGCCTCTGCCGCCCGCGCGAGCGCCTCGACCCAGTCCTGATGGTAGCTGTAGAGGCCGCCCGGATACTCGACCCCGAGCTTCTGGACGAACCAAGGCCCCTGCTGTGTTTCCTCGGTCAGCACATGGCACCCGTCGACCGTTGGCGTGATGACCCAGCCGTGGAAGGCGGTTGAGCCGGTGTCGTCTCCATCAACGGTGGTTGCCCAGGAGAGCCGGCGATAGGGCACGCACTCCGTTACCATCAGGCTCATCGGAAAGCCGATCGTTACGCGGCGATACCTCGTTCCAAGCACCAGCTCGGACCCGCCCGTCAGGATCCTCACCTGATCCTCGGGCGGAAAATAATCCGACCAGCGCTCTGCTTCCACCAACAACTGCCAGACGGTTTCCACAGGCGCCTTCACGTCGATTTCGTTGAGCGCGTAGATCGCCGAAATGCGAGGATCGTGCTGGGGCGGGTAGATAACGTGGTCGAGCATGTCGCTCTCCTGCCATGGTGTTGTCTGTCGGGCGGGACATCTCACTTGCCCCGAGGGCGAGATAGACCGGCCGACCTGCGGCGGAGAGTGTCGATTGCTGCACAACACCGGTGCGTGCATGCACCGGCAGCACTTGCTCTCGCCGCTTTTGCAGCGGCAGTGTCGGTGAGCATGCTGATCGCGCAGAGTTACAGCCGAATGATCGATTGGGACGACGTACGTTTTTTCCTCGCAGTAGCCCGGGGCGGGTCGGTTCGCGCAGCGGCCGAACGGCTGGGCGTCAACCATTCCACGGTGCTGCGGCGGATCGCACAGCTGGAAGAGCGGCTCGGGGCGCAACTGTTCGACAAGCTGCCCTCGGGCTATCGGCCGACCGAAGCGGGCGAGGAGGTTCTCTCACTGGCCGAGCAGATGGAGATCTCATCTCTCCAACTCGAGACGCGCGTTCTCGGGCGAGATCAGAGCGCCCGCGGGCTGCTGCGGGTGACGATGGCGCCGACGCTTGCATCGCATCTGCTCATGCCCGATTTCGCCGACTTCGCCCGGCTCCACCCCGAGATCGAAGTCGACGTCCACGCGTCCGACGACGCAGTGAACCTTACCAACCGTCAAGCCGATGTGGCGCTCCGGGTCGTCTACGATCGCGCGTCGCTGCCGCTCAACCTCCACGGACTGAAGGGACCGGAGGTGGCCGGCGGCGTCTATGTATCGCGCGAACGCCTCGCCGCATGGCGCGCCGATCCGAGCCAACCGGTGCGATGGATCGTCAAGCAGTTCGACGGCTTGCCTGACTGGGGGCGCCAAGGCGACATACCCATCGCCGGCGTGCCGTTCTGCACCGCCGAGGCCGGCGCGCATCTGGCCGCGCTGCGGCAGGGGATCGGCATTACCACGCTGCCCTGTTTTGTCGGCGACGCCGACCCGCTGCTGGCGCGGGTGCCGGGCTCGGTGACGCACAAGCACGGCACCCTATGGCTGCTAACGCAAGGCGAGACTCGCAAGACCAAGCGGGTGCGGTTGTTCACCGACTTCATCTCAAAGCGTCTCGCCGGCTACGCGGCGCTGCTAGCGGGCAGGTGCCGTACCGGCGGCTGACAGCGGCGGCGGTGCATTTTCGCACAACCATTGTTGAGGAGCGGAGAGTTTCACCAGCTATAGGGTGACCCCAATTCGGTGCCGACACACCGAGGAGGTCAACCGTGTTCGAAGCAATCCGATGGCCGGACGACATGAAGCCGAGCCGCTCGCCCATTCACTTCACCAATGAATTAAGAGTAGCGGTGGCGCCCGAGACGATCTGGGCGCTGCTGACCGACCCCGAAGCTTGGCCGAGCTTCTACCCCGGTGTCCGTCATGTCGACCTGCTTGGCGGCCATACCAGCTTTCAGCTCGGCACGCGGTTCGAAACCAACCTCGCGGGCCAAGACGTACATGCTTCCATCCAGGAGTGCGAGCCGATCACGCGCATCGCCTGGGGTGGCGGCCCGATCGCGGACAAGGCGTCGACGGCCTATCATGCCTGGATCATCACTCCCGTCCCCAGTGGTACCCACCTCTGGACCGAGGAGACGATGCAGGGTCCGCTCTGGATCGAGCTGGTGAAGCAGGATCCCGCCCTGTTCTGGCGCACCCACGAGACGCTGCTCCAGGACCTCGCCAAGGTCGCGATTGAGCGCGAGCACGCCGCGGAGCGCGCGTAGCATTCCACATACCCCGGAGACGCTCAGTGACTTATGCAATCATCGGTTTCGGCGCGGTCGGCCAAGCGCTGGCCAAGGCCTTTGCGCGGCAGGGCATCGATGTGACGGTCGCCAGTCGCCGCTCGCCCGACGATTTGGCGCCTGTGGCCCAGGCGATCGGCCCCAACGTCACTCCGCGGCCGCTGGCGGAAGCGCTCTCGGCCGACACGATCATCCTGGCCGTTCCCTTCTCGCAGCACCAGGCGATCGGCAAGGCGCTGCCGAACTGGACGGGCAAGCTGGTGATAGACGCGATGAATGCGTACGGCACGCCACTCGACGAGTTCGGCGGGCTCACCTCTTCGGCAGTGGTGGCGCGTGCTTTCCCAAGCGCAAACTTCGTAAAGGCGTTCAATCACCTTCCTGCGGCGAAGCTCGCCGCCGATCCGAACCTGAAGGGTGGCCGGCGCGTGATCTTCATGGCGAGCGATGACCCTGCGGCGGCGACATCGTCGAAAGCGCTGATCGAGGCACTCGGCTACGCACCGGTCTCGCTCGGCACGCTCGCCGAGGGCGCCGCGCTCACCCACGCTCGAGGGCACGGCTGGTCGCCGCTCACCTTCCAGGATCTTGTCAAACCAGACGACCAGTAAGCGAAAGAGAACAGCATGATCATCGATCTGACGGGCCGCAGGGCAGTCATTACAGGCTCCACCGCCGGCATCGGCCGCGCCACAGCGGAGGGCTTGGCGCGCGCCGGCGCCGCCGTCGTCGTCAATGGTCGCACCAACGCGCGTGTCGAGGAGGCAGTGCGGCAGATTCGCCAGACAGTGCCCGAAGCCGACGTCACTGGCGTCGCCGCAGATATGGCGACGGCCGAAGGCGTGGCGGTGCTGCTCGCCGCGATTCCTGACGCCGACATCCTCGTCAACAACGTTGGGACCGCACATATCCGCGAGTATCGCGGCGTCGACGACATTGCCGCTATTCCCGACGAGGACTGGCTGGGCCTGTTCCAGCTCAACGTGATGAGCGGCGTGCGCGCGACACGGCATTATCTGTCCCAGATGGTAGCCCGAGGCTGGGGCCGCGTCGTGTTTGTCAGCAGCGAGTCGGCGGTCAACATCCCCAAGGAGATGCTGGACTACGGCATGACCAAGACCGCGCAGCTCGCCGTGTCGCGCGGGTTCGCGGAGGCCGTGGCGGGCACTGGCGTGACGGTCAACGCCGTCCTGCCCGGTCCGACCCGCTCTGAGATCCTTGGTGACTTCATGGCGAAACAGGCGCAGGCGCAGGGCGTCACCCAGGATGAGGCGGAACAAGGCTTCCTCGCGGCGATGCGCCCAACCAGCCTGCTCGGTCGCTTCTCGACAACCGACGAGGTCGCCAACATGATCGTCTACGCCTGCTCGGAACAGGCTTCAGCGACGAGCGGCGCAGCGTTGCGGGTCGACGGCGGTGTGGTGCGCTTCGTCAGCTGATCGGCCGGCGTCACGCTGTGACGGCATGATCACAACACAGCAAACGTCGGCTCTCGACGAGAGCGGACGTTTGCTCGTCGTCCAGGCAATGGCCGCAAGGGGTCGGAAGGCGTCTTCCGCATCGGGTACCGAGCGTCAGATTTCGCCACTCGATCCGGCAGCCCTGGCAGGGCGGGAGGTCGCTTCGTCCGGGTCTCATGTGCCGTCTGCATGACCGGGGCCCGATGGGGGCTTGACCTTCCAGCTTCTGGAACCCCCATCTCCCCGGTCATGACCATGACATCGACCGTCCGACTGGACATCACCGGCATGACCTGCGCCGCCTGCGCGACCCGGGTCGAGCGCGCCCTGTCCCGCACGCCCGGCGTGCAGAAGGCCACCGTCAACCTGGCACTGGAGCGGGCGGACATCGCCGTCGCCCCGGACGGGCCGGACCGCGCCGCGCTGGCCGAGGCGGTGCGCGGCGCCGGATACGAGGTGCGCGCGCCGGCCGCCGCCGCCGAAGACGAGGGCCGGCCCTGGATCGAGACCGCGACGCTGGCCGCAGCGATCCTGCTGACCCTGCCCCTGGTGCTGAACATGGTGGCGATGACGCTGGGCCTGCGCTGGCACCTGTCGCCGATCACCGAGCTGGTGCTGGCGACGCCGGTGCAGTTCTGGGCCGGCGCCCGCTTCTACCGCGGCGCCTGGGCCTCGCTGCGCCATGGCAGCCCCGGCATGGATGTGCTGGTCGCGCTGGGCACCAGCGCCGCCTGGGGCTACAGCGCGGTGCAGGTCGCACTGCACGGCGGCATGGCGATGGGCCATCTGTATTTCGAGGCCGCGGCGGTGGTGATCACGCTGGTGCTGCTGGGCAAGCGGCTGGAGGCGCGGGCCAAGCGCGGCGCCGGCGCCGCCCTGCGCGCGCTGATGGCGCTGCGGCCGGAGACGGCGCGGGTGCTGACCGCTGACGGCCCGGTCGAGCGGCCGGCGGCCGGGCTTGTGCCCGGCGACCGCATCCTGGTGCGCCCCGGCGAGCGCTTTCCGGTCGACGCCCGGGTCGAGGCCGGCGAGAGCGAGGTCGACGAATCGCTGGTGACCGGCGAGAGCCTGCCGGTGGCCAAGCGGCCGGGCGACACGGTCGCCGCCGGCGCCCTGAACGGCACCGGCGCCCTGACGCTCGAGGCGACGGCGGTGGGCGAGGATTCGACCATCGCCCGCATCGTCCGGCTGGTCGAGGCGGCGCAGTCCGGCAAGGCGCCGATCCAGAAGCTGGTCGACCGCATCAGCGCCGTGTTCGTGCCAATCGTGCTGGCAATCGCGGTCCTGACCTTCGCCGGCTGGCTGGTCGCCGGCGGCAGCCTCGACCAGGCGCTGGGCGCCGCCGTGGCGGTGCTGGTGATCGCCTGCCCCTGCGCCATGGGGCTGGCGACCCCGGCCGCGATCGTCACCGGCACCGGCGCCGCGGCCCGCGCCGGCATCCTGATCCGCGACATCGAGACGATCGAGCGGGCGCCCCGGATCGACACCGTGGTGTTCGACAAGACCGGCACCCTGACCGAGGGCCGGCCCGCGGTGACCGCGGTGATCGCCGGCGACGCGGATGCGCTGCTGGCCCTGGCCGCCGCGGTGCAGGCCGGCAGCGAGCATCCGCTGGCCCGGGCGGTCGAGGCCGAGGCGGCGCGGCGCGGCCTGGCGGTTCCCGCGGCAAGCGGGGTCGCCGCCCGGCCGGGCCGCGGCGTCACAGGCACGGTCGACGGCACAAGCGTCGCCATCGGCAATGCCGCGCTGATGCGGGAGATCCACGCGGTCCTGCCCGAGACGCTGGCGCAGGCGATCGGCGGGCACGAGGCCGCCGGCCGCACCGCCATGCTGGTCGCGGTCGACGGCGAGGTGCGCGGCGCCATTGCCGTCGCCGACCCTCTGAAGCCCGGCGCGGCCGAGGCGGTGGCGCGGCTGGCCGCTTCCGGCATCGCCGTCCGGATGCTCAGCGGCGACGCCCGCGCCGTGGCCGACAGCGTCGCCGGACAGGTCGGCATCACCGCGGTCGACGCCCCGGTGCGGCCGGAGGAGAAGGCCGGCACCGTGGCCCGGCTGCGCGCCGGCGGCGCCCGGGTGGCGATGGTCGGCGACGGCATCAACGACGCCCCGGCCCTGGCCGAGGCCGATCTCGGCATCGCCATGGGCGGCGGCGCCGACGTGGCGCTGGAGGCGGCGGCGATCACGCTGATGCGGCCGGACCCGCGGCTGGTGGCCGATGCGCTGGCGATCAGCCGGGCGACCTGGAACAAGGTGCGGCAGAATTTGTTCTGGGCCTTTGCGTACAATGTGGTCGGGCTGCCGCTGGCGGCGTTCGGCCTGCTCAATCCGGCGATCGCCGGCGCGGCGATGGCGCTGAGCAGCATCAGCGTCGTCGCCAACGCGCTGCTGCTGCGGCGCTGGCGGCCGCGGGTCTAGGGAGCCGGTGTCGAGACCGAATCGGGCGCTTGCACAGCGGGCATCCGATGCGGTCCACTGCACCGGCGAGGGAGACGAGGCGATGAATATCGGCGAGGCGGCACGGCATTCTGGCCTGCCGGCGAAGACCATCCGCTATTACGAGGAGATCGGGCTGGTCCGGCCGGACCGGCGCGACAACAACTACCGCGACTACGGCGCCCACACGCTGGAGGTGCTGCGCTTCCTGCGCCGGTCGCGCGAGTTCGGCTTCACCATCGAGCAGTGCCGCGCCCTCCTGTCGCTGTACGAGGACCCGACGCGCTGCTCGTCCCAGGTGAAAGAGCTGGCCTCGACCCGGATCGTCGAGATCGACGAGAAGATCCGCGAGCTGGAGGCGCTGCGGGAGAGCCTGGGCAGGCTGGTGCACGAGTGCCCCGGCGACCACGACCCCGATTGCCCGATCATCGACGAGCTGGCCGGCGCGCCGGCGCAGCGCACGACGATCGCCGCGATGCGATGATCGCACGCCGGGCGCTGTTCCTGGTCAATCCGAAGGCCAGCCGGGCCGGGACCGGCCTCGACGCCGTGATCCGCACCCTGATCGACGGCGGGGTCGAGCCGGTGCGGCCGTTGCACGACGATGTCGACACGCTGATCCGGCGCCATGCCGCCGCGGTCGAATGCGTCATCATCGGCGGCGGCGACGGGACGCTGAACCACGCGGCGCCGGCGCTGATGGAGACCCGACTGCCGCTCGGCATCCTGCCGCTGGGCACCGCCAACGACCTGGCGCGGACGCTGGAGCTGCCGGCCGACCCGGTGGCGGCGGCGCAGGTCATCGTCGACGGCAGGCTGCGCAGCATCGACCTCGGCGAGGTCAACGGCCGACCCTTCTTCAACGTCGCCAGCCTGGGCATGGGCGTCGATCTGGCGAAGTCGCTGAACGGCGACACCAAGAAGCGCTGGGGCCGCTTCGGCTATGCCCTGGCGGCACTGCGGCTGGTGCGGCGGCTGGAGCGCTTCTCGGCCGAGATCCGGATCGATGACGGGCGGGTGATCCGCGGCAAGAGCATCCAGATCGCGGTCGGCAACGGCCGCTTCTACGGCGGCGGCATGACCGTCGCCCCGGACGCGGCGCCGGACGACGGCATGCTCGACGTCTATTCGATCGAGGTCGACCACTGGCTGTGGCTGGCGCTGATGTACCCGTCCTTCCGCGCCGGGCGGCACGGCCGCTGGGACGAGGTGCACGCCTTCCGCTGCCGGTCGGTCGAGATCCGCACCCGCCGGCCGCGCGACGTCAACACCGACGGCGAAGTGACGACCCACACCCCGGCGAAATTCCGGGTGCTGCCGAAGGCGGTGCGGGTCTACACGCCGCTGACGGTCATTCCTCCGCCGGCACCGGCCGCCGCCGGCTGACCGCGATCAGCCACAGGCTGCCCAGCACCGCCGCGATCAGCGACCCGGCCAGCACACCCATCTTGGTCGCGTCCTGCAGCGCCGGGTCCTCGAAGGCCAGCGAACCGATGAACAGGCTCATGGTGAAGCCGATGCCGGCCAGCACCGAGACGCCGGCGAGCTGGGCCGTGGTCGCGCCGGCCGGCAGGGCCGCGAAGCCGAGCCGGATCGACGCCCAGGCGGCGACGCCGACGCCGAGCGACTTGCCGACCACCAGCCCGGCGGCGATGCCGAGCGGCACCGGCTCGAGGAAGCTCGACAGGCTGGCGCCGGCGAAGGAGACGCCGGCATTGGCGAAGCCGAAGATCGGCACCACCAGGAAGGCGACGACGTCGTGCAGCCCATGCTCCAGCCGCAAGAGCGGCGGCTCGTCCTCGTCCTCCGCGGTGCGGTCGAGCGGCACCAGGAAGGCCAGCACCACCCCGGCCAGCGTGGCGTGCAGGCCGGATTTCAGCACGAACAGCCAGACCACGATGCCGACCACCAGATAGGGCCACAGCGCCTGCACCCGCAGCCAGTTGAACAGGCCCAGCAGGGCGACGCCGGCGACGGCCCAGGCCAGGAACGGCAGCGAGATGTCGCCGGTGTAGAACAGGGCGATGATCACCACCGCGGCGACGTCGTCGATGATCGCCAGCGCGGTCAGGAACACCTTCAGCGACACCGGCACCCGGCTGCCCAGCAGCGACAGCACGCCGAGGGCGAAGGCGATGTCGGTGGCGGCCGGGATCGCCCAGCCGCGCAGCGCCACCGGGTCGTCGACATTGATCACGGCGTAGATCAGCGCCGGCAGCACCACGCCGCCGACCGCGGCGATGCCGGGCAGCATCAGCGTCTCGCGCGACGACAGCTCGCCCTGCAGGATCTCGCGCTTGATCTCGAGCCCGACCAGCAGGAAGAACACCGCCATCAGCCCGTCATTGACCCAGTGCAGCAGCGTCTTCTCGAGCGCCAGATTGCCGAAGCGCAGCCCGATCGGCAGGTGCAGCAGCGAGTCGTAGGCACCGGCCAGCGGCGAGTTGGCGGCGATCAGGGCCAGCACCGCAACCGCCATCAGCACGATGCCGCCCGCCGCCTCGATCTCGAGGAAGGAGCGGATCGCCGAGATCGGCTTGCGGACCAGCCACGTCTTCACGGTCTCGGGCATCGGTTCCCATCCGGCGTCGCGTCGAGGACGCCAAGTTGGGCGATCCGCCGGGCCGGCTCAACCGGAATCGAGGTGCGGCCCACCTATTCACGTTGCCGCTTCGAGCCGCTTTCATTCTCCCCCTCCCCTTGCGGGAGGGGGGCAGGGGGAGGGGTGGGGGGGGGGGCCCGCCCCGCGGGGGAGGGGCCCCCCAAACAGGGGGGGGG
>NZ_JASATH010000163.1:0-18912 GCF_038440215.1 Inquilinus sp. OTU3971
CGAAACTGTTGAGCCTCCTGACCGCAACGGGGTGGGGAGCGGGCATCGCGCTGGGCTCCCGAGAGCGGACATGACCGCACGCAACCCAAAGCCGGAGTTCACGCCGAGACGCCGGAAGTCAGTTCAACGCAGTGGTCCGGGTGCTCGCGTCGAGGAGGCCCGGCCGGATCAGCGGAGGGGGTGGAGCCTGCTAGTGGGCCCCTTGGTCCGCCGCTCTGCATTTCGAGAGAATGTCGTCGACAACACGGGCGAGCGGCGCAGTGGCATCAATGCTCACCGCATTCTTCGGAACATCCTCTTTCGTTGCATGCAGTCGCGCGATCAGCTCCCGTTCGCTCGACTTTCCGCCCCACTCGTCTTCTGGCCTCCCGGCAAGCCGCCGGTTCAACGTGTCGACATCGACTTCGAGAACGAAGACCCCGTCAAACAAATCAATAAAGCGGGGAAAATTTCTGGAGCCGCCGCAGAAGAAGGAAATCGCGTTGCATTGATCAGCGACCAGGGATTTGACTTTGTCGACATCCCAAATATGGTGCTCGTGCACAAAGCCATCCAGCGGTTCACCAGTCTCTGGGTCGCCTTGATAAGACAATTCCCGGTCACCGTTGATGGCATGGTAACCGCGCCGTCGCAGTTCTTCACACACCGAGGTTTTGCCGGTGCCGGAAACGCCTTCGATCAAATAGTTCCTGACGCCCATTTCTGTCCTCGTTGATCGACCCTCAGGGGCCATCGGGTGTGACGGCGCGACCGCCTTCACCCGGTTGTTCCCGTTCTGAAACGGCCACGTGCCCCGGGCGCCAGCGGACACAAGTGGTGCCGTCCTGCGTCAGTCGTACAACAGTCGATATCTAGGCGAATGGCTGGATATCATAGACCTTTGCATCATCGTCATCTCTTCTCAGATCGCGGACTGGCGCTCAGTGGCGTGCAGTCGCGCGACTCCGTTGCCCGCAACGGCCTCAACGCTTCGGCGACAAGGGCCGGAGCGGAGATACTTCCGCCGCCCCAGACCGCAACTGCGATGACTGTTCTTGGCGCGCTCGGGTCCGTGATGCCGCCGAGCGTGACCGGCCGCTTTCCGGCCTACTCGGACAGGTCGGCTGTGGGGCGCCCGAAGCCGGCCATCCCGCTTGTCGCCGGAGAGCGGACATGACCCGATTCGACCCGATGCGGACTCATGATGCCTGATCCTAATACGCCGTGCCTAGCGAACTGGCATTATCCTATTTGATGCGCAAATATCGTATCGGCTCTGACGGAACTCTAAATTCACGGTTCAGACAATGATCGTCGCTTCGGAGATACCGGATATCGATATAGAGAATCGATTTATCTGGAGCAGAGAATTTTCAACCCGCCCCCTATTGATAAATGCGGGAATGCTGTCGGCGCTTTCTATATGCGAAATGAGCGTCGAGGGGCAGGATTACGGCAGCGCTATTGAAAGGTGCACGAATGTCGCCGCCCCGATGTGTCAGAAGCTTAAGAGTTTGGGGTTAAGGGCCTGGCTAGTTCTTTTTGGTGCAAAACTCTCCTCCGGATGGCTAGAACAGAATCCGCAATATTCTTTAATGAATATGGCAAATAAATGTGGCCTGAAATGGAGTCGTCAGATTGAGAAATCTTTTACCGATGAAGAGGGAATTCAACAAATTGGTGCATACGAGATAGATTGGACAAGCATATCAACCTTATTAAGGTTCTCTAATTACGCAGAGAACGCGTTTGTGGTGGCATCGGATCTAGATCTGTTCGGGCGCTCGGGCATCTCGGAGTATCTCCGAGGTGTAAGTGAAGAATCCAGAGAGCTGACGGGCAAAAGTCTTGTCGTTGATTGGCGCCTCTTGGCCACGCGGATTTGTGACGAGGAGGCGATTCTGATCCATGTGGATGGAAAGTTTGATGATAATTGGAGATCGGTGAATTTTATATCCTCGTCAGAGAGATATGCGCGCGACAAGCTCTCCGCTATTGCAGCAAGTATTCGGGCGAATGCTGCGATCCAGTACCGATGAAACGATGTATCCCACCAAACCCGGCATTTCACTTCGGAAAGGGATGCCATCCAAAGCTGACAGTCGTGCTCATCCGCTAGACGACCGCTTTCCGCCCGTTCCGGTCGGTCTGACCGGACGGATCAGGCGCAAAGCTGCCGCGGGGCAGCCTTCCCCTGACACTCGCACACGGGCTGCAGGAACGGGATCGATGACGGTCCGATCGGTCCGCATGCCGTGTCCGCTTTCGGGCAGGATTGGATCGCCGGAGATGTCCGCTTGAGGGAAGCCAGCGGGGCCGGCGATCGTCCGCAAAGAGCCGAATCCGAACCCGCCGCGGGGGGCGTGACGACGGCTTGCGCCGACCGCCGGCCTTCGCCGGCTCAGTCCTCGTCGACCCCGGGCGTCGCGGCCGGGCGGGCGGCGACGCCGGCGTAGCGGCGCAGGCTCCACAGCAGGGGGGAGGCGTCGCGGGTCTCGACCTCGGTGACGAGGCCGACGAACAGGATATGAGTCGACACCTCGGTCAGGCCGATCAGGTGGCAGTCGATCACGGCGACCGCCCCCTCCAGCTTCGGCCGGCCGGACGGCCAGGCGGACCAGGTGCCGCGGGTGAAGCGCTCGGAGCGGGGGATCGCCAGCTTGCCGGCGAAGGCGTCGGCGACCTCGTCCTGATGCTCGGCCAGCATGGCGACGGAGAAGCCTTCGGTGGCCTCGATCACCCCGGCCATGGCGCTGGTCCGGTCGATCGAGACCAGCATGGTCGGCGGGTCGGCCGCCAGCGACATCACCGCCGTGGCGGTGCGGCCATGCCGGGTGCCGTCGGGCTCGGCCGCCGCCACCACGCAGATGGTCGCGGTCAGGCGCGACAGCGCCTCGGCGAAACGGTCGCGGGGAACCGCCGGCGGGTGCCGCGGGTCCGGATTGAGGCGAAGCGATGTGCGCGCGACCAAGGTCTGTCCCTGAGGGCCGTCGGAAAGAGGCCGCCCGCCGGCCCGGCTCCCGTGACGGAACCCGGACCGGCGGGCGGGATCGGCGTCAGGCGGCCTTGAGCTGGGCCTCGGCGAACTCGTAGTTGGCGAGCTTGTCGAGGAAGTTCTGGGCGTAGTCCGGACGACGGTTGCGGAAGTCCAGATAGTAGCTGTGCTCCCACACGTCGAGGCCGAGCAGCACCTTGCCCTCGCCGGTGGCGAGCGGGTTGGAGCCGTTCGGGGTCTTGGTGATCTTCAGCTTGCCGTCCTTGGCCAGCACCAGCCAGGCCCAGCCGGAGCCGAACTGGCCGATCGCGGCCGCCTTGAAGGCGTCCTTGAAGGCCTGCACGCCGCCGAGATCATCGGTGATCTTCTTCTCGAGCGCGCCCGGGATGGCGCCGCCCTTCGGCGACAGGTTCTGCCAGAACAGGATGTGGTTCCAATGCTGGCCGGCATTGTTGAACACCGGGGCCAGGTTGTCCTTGCCATAGGCGAAGGCGACGATCTCCTCGAGCGACTTGCCCTTCAGCGAATCGTCCTTCTCGACGAAGCCGTTCAGCGCCGTGACATAGGCCTGGTGGTGCTTGCCGTGATGCAGCTCCAGCGTCTCCTGGCACATGCCGCGCTCGGCGAGGGCGTTCTGCGAGTAGGGCAACTGGGGAAGTTCAAACGCCATGGTGGTGCTCACTTTCTGATCGGCTTGGTTGTGGAAGGATGCGGTAGGCGCAACGGCGCGCCCCCGCCTGGATGTGCTCCGTGCGCTCCACCCGGGCCTCCGGCCCGAGCACGCGGCGGAACAAGTCGAGCTCGGAGCGGCAGAAGCCCTGGCAGGCCGCCGCCGCGGCGCAGATCGGACAATGATTCTCGACCAGAAGGAAGCCGTTTTCGTCTTCCTCCCACCCAGCCATGTAGCCCTCGCGGGAGCGAAGGCCAGCCAGGGCCGCGATGCGGTCGCGCAGCGTCGTCGCGCCCGCCACCACATCGGCATAGCGGGCGAAGGTCTCGGCCTCGCGCGCGGCGATCAGCCGGTCCAGCGCGGCGTCACCCAGCTCGCGCCGGATGCCGGCGATCAGCCCGGCCACCATCTCGGCATGGCCGTCGGGGAACCGGGCGTGGCCGGCGGCGGTGAGGGACCAGAGCTGGAGCGGCCGGCCGACCCCGGCGCGCTGCGGCGCCGACTCGACCAACCCGGCCTCGGCCAGCTTGACCAGCTGCTGCCGCGCCGCCTCCCCGGTGGTGCCGAGCGCGGCACCGAGCGCCGCGGCGCTCTGGCCGCCGCGCGTCTTCAGCAGCAGAAGCAGCCGCTCCGCCGCCGTCGCCGGCTCCCGGGAAGGATTGTTATCAAAGTCCATGCTTTGAAAAATAGACGCTGGGGCACCGGACTGCAAGCGTGAGGTCGGGCCGTCGACACCTCATGGCGGACCATCGCGACAGCCCCTTCCGTTCGGCGCGCGGATGCGCTGAAGCTGGGGCAGCGTCCGCAGCACCGAGTCGACCGAAGCCATGCTGTCCACCTGTCTCCCATCCCGCCGCGCGCCGAGATGAGCGACCCGATCTGCCGCCGGATGCGGCCGGAGGAGGCGGAGGCGCTGGTGGCGCTGCTGGCCGCGGCCTACGGCAACCCGCGCTTCGGGCCGACCGTCGCCCGGCTGTCGCGCATGCCCAATGCGGCAATCCATGTGCTGGAGGCCGACGGCGCGCTGTGCGCCGGGGCGGCGGTGGTCGATTACGGCCGGGTGGCCTATCTCGGCATCGTCGGCACCGACCCGGCGATGCAGGGGCGGGGCTTCGGCCGCCGCATCGTCGAGGCGGCGCTGGCCCCGGTGCCGGCCGACCGCGTGATCCTGCTCGACGCCTCGCCCTCCGGCGCGCCGCTGTACGAGACGCTCGGCTTCGTCGATGTCGATGCCTCGGTGGTGCTGGAGGCGCAGGGGCCGGTCGAGGCGCCGCCGGTGCCCGGCGTCGTGCCGATGACGGAGGCCAACCTGCCGGCCGTCGCGGCCTATGATGCGGCGGTGTTCGGCGCCGACCGCACGGCGGGGCTCGCGGCGCTGTTCCGCGAGCACCCGGCCGGCCTGGTCTGCCGCCGCGACGGGCGGGTGGCCGGCTACGGGCTGCGCCATCCGGACCGGATCGGGCCGGTGCTGGCCGAGGACCAGGAGATCGCGGCCGCCCTGGTCGCGGCGCTGTCCGTCCTCGCCCCGGCGGGGCCGATGACGATCACCGTGCCCTCCAGCCACACCCCCATGCTCGACCATCTGCGCCGCCGCGGCGTGCCGGAGCTGCGGCGGCTGCGTCACATGCGCCGGGGCGGCGACCGTCACCCGAGCGACCGGGGACGCATCGCCGCCATGGCCAGCTTCCACCTGGGGTAAAGGCGGCGGCCTACTTCTCCGCCAGCGCCGCCAGGATCCGGGCCCAGGAGCGGATGCCCTTGTGGAAGCTGGTCAGGTCGTATTTCTCGTTCGGGCTGTGCACCCGGTCGTCCTCCAGGGCGAAGCCGACCAGCAGCGAATCCATGTCGAGCAGGCGCTTGAACGACCCGACCACGGGGATCGAGCCGCCGCAGCCGGCCAGCGCCGCCGGCCGGCCCCATTCCTGCTGCAGCGCGGCGCGGGCGCGGGTCAGGGCCGGGCTGTCGATCGCCAGCGCCAGCGCCGGGCTGCCCTTCTCGGACTGGAACTCCGCCGTGCAATCCGCCGGCAGGCGGGCGCGGACGAAGGCGTAGAAGGCGTCGCGGACCTTCACCGGATCCTGGTCGCCGACCAGCCGGAACGACACCTTGGCCGAGGCCTTGGCGGCGATCACGGTCTTGCTGCCCTCGCCGGTGTAGCCGCCCCAGACGCCGTTGACGTCGCAGGTCGGCCGGGCCCACAGCCGCTCCAGCGCCGTGCGGTCGGGCTCCCCGGCCGGCACCGACAGGCCGATCTGGCCGAGGAAGGCGGCCTCGTCGAAGCCCATCGCCTGCCACTGCGCCTTCAACTGGGTCGGGGTCTCGGGCACGCCGTCATAGAAGCCGGGGACGGCGATGCGGCCGTCGTCGTCGTGCAGAGCCGCGAGGATCCGGGTCAGGACATGGATCGGGTTGCGGGCCGAGCCGCCATACATGCCGGAATGCAGGTCGCGATTGGCCGCAGTGATCGTCACCTGCTCATACACCATGCCGCGCAGGCTGGTGGTGATCGCCGGGGTCTTCGGGTCCCACATGCCGGTGTCGCAGACCAGCGCGATGTCCTTCGACAGCTCCTGGCGGTTGGCCTCCAGGAACGGGTTCAGGCTGGGGCTGCCGGATTCCTCCTCGCCCTCGCAGAACACGGTGATCGGCAGGGGCAGGGAGCCGGTCACGGCCTTCCAGGCGCGGCAGGCCTCGAGGAAGGTCAGCAGCTGGCCCTTGTCGTCCGAGGCGCCGCGGGCGTGGATGCGCTTGACGCCGTCGGCGCCGGTCTCGATCCGCGGCTCGAAGGGCGGGTGGTCCCACAGCTCCAGCGGATCGACCGGCTGCACGTCGTAATGGCCGTAGAACAGCACCGACGGCCCGGCCCCGGCGCCGGGGGCATGGCCGACCACCATCGGATGGCCGGGGGTCGGCCGGACCTCGGCGGCGAAGCCGATCTCGCCCAGGCTGGCGGCCAGCCATTCGGCGGCGGCGCGGCACTCCTCCTTATAGGCGGGATCGGTCGAGATGCTGGGCTGGCGCAGGAACGCCATCAGCCGGTCGAGGCTGGAATCGAGGCCGGCGTCGATCGCCGACAGGACCTGGTCGAGCGTGCTCACGGGAAGAATCCTCTGGGAAGCGCGGGTTGGAGCGACCCTAGAGCAGATCTGGGTCGGCGGAAACGGGGAGACGGGTTTCGGTCAGGTCGCGGGCGTCGAGAAGGCCAGCCGTGTCCAATGCACGCCCGGCTGCCCGAGCTGGCTGGGCTGCTTGTCGATCCTCAAGGCCAGCTCCAGCCCCTCCGCGGCCGCGAGCGCGATCGTCTCCTCGGCGGAGACGTCGAACATCCGCCTGCCCGCCGGAACCGGCCCGTGGCGCAGCGAAAGGATCACCACGCCGGGATGCCGCAGCAGGCGCGCGACCTTCGGCATCGCCTGCCGGCGCTGCTCCGGGTCGAGATGCATCCAGACCGCCGTCAGCATGATCAGGTCGAAACTCTCCGCCCGGTCGGAGAGGCGGGCGATCTCCGGCAGCCCGTCGTCGATCCATTCGATCCGTGACGACGGGTGCAGCGTGGCCGCCTGCAGGCGAAGCGCGGCGGTCGGCTCGACCGCAATCACTTCATGCCCCATCGCGGCGAAGGCGGCGGCGTCCCGCCCCGTTCCCGCGCCGATGTCCAGGACCCGGGCGGGCGAGGGCGGCACCAGATGGAAGACCGAGCCATGGACATCGGCGAAAGACAGGCTCTCGTATTGCCGCACGAGCCTGTCCGCCTCCTCGGCATAGCCCTCCGTTCCGCTGAGCGGATCCGACGTCATCCGACCGCCCTCCTATCCCTTCCGCCCCGCCATGTGCCTCAGATAGGCGATGACCTGCTCGATCTCGCGGTCGCTCATCTGCTCCGGCGTGAAGCCCTGCATCTTGCGGTCCGGCCAGTCGCGCACCGAGGCCGGGTCGCGGATCAGGGCGTGCAGCGCCGCCGGCGCCAGGTACTCGGTCGGGTTCATCGGCCGGTTCAGGTCCGGCCCGACCTCGGCCGACCCGGCGCCGTTCAGCTTATGGCAGACCAGACACTGGGTGACGAACAGCGTCTGGCCGCTGCGGATCGGGTCGGCCGCCGTCAGGCCCGCATCGACCGCCAGCTCGGGCCAGCGCGCGGCGGGGGAGGGCTGGGTTGCCAGCCTGGCCATCTGATAGGGCCATTGCTCGCTGCGCACCGTCACCGCCTGGTCGCCGGTCCAGACCAGATAGAAGGTGCCGGCGCTGACCGTCTTGTCCGGCAAGGTGGGCCAGGGGGCGTCCGCCGGCTCGATCGCCACCCAGGCGATCACGGATTTCGAATCGGTGCTGAGGATCTGGTCGACCGGCAGCTGCGCCGCATAGCCGTCCGTCGCCACCGCCTCGATCACGGTGTCGGGCGGTGGCCTCAGGCCGGCGATCAGCGCCGCCACCGGCACGGCGCGATAGGTCATGGCACGGCCGTAGATGGCGTCCTTCGCCACCTCGATCGTGGCGGCGTCGGGCCGGGCCAGCAGCTGGTCGCGGGTGAAATGGCGGGTCTCGCCGCCGATGGTCAGGTCCAGCGCCGGCTCGGCAGCACCGGCGGTGGCGGCCAACAGCAGCAGGCCGATGACAGCGAAGATGCGCATGATTGCCTCCCCTGGCGGCGAGAATGCGCCGCGTCGAGGATAGGAAACCATGCCGTCGGGGTGAGTCGCCAGCGCGGGGAGATATTTTAGGCGGCTTTTCCGGCTGACGTCGCCGGGCGGATCGATGTGTCGCCGGCCAGCAGCGGCCCGGCATCGCCCTCCAGTGCCTCCAGCCGCAGCAGCGCCAGGCCGATGCCGTCGCGGCTCGACCGCATCTCGCCGGCCTCGCGGCCGTCGCGCAGGATCAGCGTGCCGGGCTCCGGCGCCGGCCCGTCCAGCAGCACCGGCGCCAGCCGCTTCTTCAGCAGGCCGCGATAGCGGGTGCGGGCGGTCAGCTCCTGCCCCATGTAGCAACCCTTGTCCCAGGCGATGGCGTTCAGCGAGTCGTAATTCGCCTCCAGCAGCACCGTCTTCTCGGGCACCAGGTCGCGGCTGCCGTCCGGCACGCCGAGGGTCAGGCGCAGCCGGTCCCAGGCCTCCGGGCCGGTCTCGGTGAGGCCCTCCAGCGTGGCCTTCGCCGTCGTCTTCGGCAGCAGCGCCCGGGCGCCGAGCGCCGCCGTGCGGGCGTCGACATGAGCCACGCCGTCGGCCAGGGCGCGCGCGGCCCCCGGCTCGTTCGGCAGGCCGAGGGCGGCGTTGCCGGCCTCGCCCGGGATCGCCGCCACCACCCAGTCGGCGCTGACGTCGGCCAGCTCGACCTTGGAGCGCAGCTTGTACATCCGCAGCCGCCGGAACAGGTCGGCGCCGCGGCCGGCCTCGCAGTCGATCAGCCAGGCATCGCCCAGCGCGACCACGTGGAAGTCGTGCAGATACTTGCCCTGCGGCGTCATGAAGGCGGCGAAGACGGCGCGGTCCGGCGCCACCTTCCGCATGTCGTTGGAGACCAGCCCCTGCAGGAAGGCGGCGCGGTCCTCGCCGGTCAAGCGCAGGACGTCGCGGTCCAGGAAGGTGAAGTCGGCCATGGCATCGCCCGGTTGCGGAACGGCATCTGCACCAAGAGGTGGGCCAAGTCCCGGGGTCGCGCAAGCGTCCGGGAGTCCGACTTGCGACGGAAGCGGCGCTCTGCGTCGTGAAGGGGACATCAGGCACCCATCGCGGTGCGCAATGTCGAGAGCATCATGAAGACGAAGTGGATTGTCGGTTCCGCGCTGGTCGCCCTCGTCGCCGGCACCGCCCTGGCGGCCGCGCAGGGCATGCCTCAGGGCGGCTGGCGCGGTGGCTTCTTCCGCCAGCTCGACACCAACAAGGATGGCAAGATCGAGCGGACGGAGGTTCTGGCCTGGTCCGAGGCGCGGTTCAAGGCGCTGGACACGGCGGGTGACGGGGCGCTGACCAAGGAGCAGTATGTCGACGCCATGATCGCGAAGATCCGCCCCCGCCTGGAACAGCGCTTCGACAAGCTCGACGCCGACAAGGACGGCAAGGTGACCGCGGCTGAATTCGAGGCGCCGGCTCTGGCCCGCTTCGACCGCCGCGACACCGACAAGACGGGTGTTCTGTCGATCGATGATCTCAAGACTCACCGCAACTGAAGCGTGGCCGAGAGCGACGATGCCCTGGTGGCGGCGGTGGCGGCGGGAGATGCCGCCGCCTGCCGCCGCCTGGTCGACCGGCATCTCGGACGCCTGCTCGCCTTCGCCCAGCGCATGCTGGGCAGCCGCGCCGACGCCGAGGACGTGGCCCAGGATGCGTTCCTGGCCTTGTGGAAGGAGGCCGGACGCTGGCGGCCGGACGGCAGCGCCACGGTCTCGACCTGGCTCACCCGCGTCACCTACAACCGGTCGATCGACCGGCTGCGGCGGCAGCCTTCGGTCGCGCTCGACGCGGTGCCGGAGCCGCCGGACCCCGCCGCCGGCGCCGAGGCCGGGCTGCAGCGCGCCCGGGTCTCGCGCCGGGTTGCCGAGGCCCTGGCCCAGCTGCCCGAGCGGCAGCGCGCGGCGATCCTGCTCAGCCACTACGAGGGCCAGGGCAATCGCGAGATCGGCGAGACCCTCGGGGTCGGGGTCGAGGCGGTGGAATCGCTCCTGGCGCGCGGCCGGCGCGCCCTCCGCCAGGCCCTGGCGGCGGAACGGGCCGATCTGATGGGAGAGGTGTGACATGGCCGAAATGACGCTCGATCGATTCCTCGATCTGCTCGACCGGCACGGTCCGGTGATCGACCGTTGGCCCGCCTCCGATCGGGACGGGGCGGAGGGGCTGCTGGCGGCTTCGGCCGAGGCGCGATCCGCCATGGCCGATGCCCGGGCGGTATCCGCCGCTCTCAACGACCTGCGGGTGCCCCCGCCCTCGGCGGCGATGCTCGGCCGCATTCTCGACGCGGCGCCGCGGCCGCGCCGCTGGATCTCGGAGATCCTGTCCTGGCGGCCGGCGGTCGCCTTCGCCGCGGCGCTGGTGGTGGGCGTCTATCTCGGCGCGATGGTGCCGACGGTGCAGGCCAATGACGACGACTGGTCGACCTTCGGCTACGCCCTGGCCGACGACTCGTCGCCCTTCGGAGGAACGCCGTGACCGCACGCTCCTGGCGCTGGGCCCTCGTCGCCTCGCTGGCGCTCAACCTCCTGCTGCTTGGCGTGATCGGCACCTGGCTGTGGCGCTCGGATTCGCGGTCCGGCCCGTCGGCGCTGGCCGAGGCCGTCGCCACCCTGCCGGAGCCCGACCGTACCACGCTGGGGCATCTGCTCGGCCAGCGCCGGGCCGAGGCCGACGCGATCTGGAACGATATGCGCCGGCTGCGCTCCTCGGCGAACCAGGCACTGTCGGCCGATCCCTACGACCCCGACAAGGCCGCCGCAGCGCTGGCGGCGGTGCGCGACAAGTTCAAGGAGCTGCGGGACATGGTGGAGGGGACGGTGCTGGAGATCATGCCGAAGCTGCCGGCCGAGCAGCGGCGGAAGATGCTGGAACGGCGCAGCGCGCTCTGGCGGCTGTAGGCGTCCGCCTCACTGAGGTGGGATCGGCCGCAGGATCAGCACATTGAGCTCCGCGCCGGGGGTGAAGTCGGTCTTGCGCATCTCGAATCGGGTCGGCGAGATCTTCTTCACCCCCTCGGCGCAGAAGCTGACGAGGTTGCGGGCGTTGCCCTTGTCGACCACCAGCCGGAAATCCTTGATCGGCGCCGCCCAGTTGGCCCCGGTCGTCAGGATGTAGGAGACCCGCTGCTCGCTGAACGGCATGCCGTCCCGGCCGGCCTTGGCCTTCGCCCGCTCGACCGCGGCGAGGAAGCTGCGGTCGATGCAGTAGGTCCGCAGATCGTCCGCGTATTCGGGGGTGCCGGGGGCATAGGGCGAACCCATGACCGACCCGACGCTCTCGCCGGTGCCCGGCGTGTAGCGGTGCTCGATCACCACCTCGCGCCCGGCCGGGAAAGTCTGCTGGAAATGGTAGGTGGTCTTCAGCGTCCACATCGGGACGACATGCTGCTCCCACCCCTTGCCGGCATCGAATTCGTTGACGGCGGCGAGGCCGAGCCCGATCAGCTCGTCCCGCTGGGCCTTGGGCAGCGCCGTCAGGCCGTCATAGTCGGCATCGGGATACATCGGCACGCCCAGCTGGCGCAGCCGGGCCGTCTGGTCGACGCCGTTGCCGAAGGCCTTGATCTCGACCTCGGTCGCCACCGGCTTGCCGTCGGCCGTGGTCGAGAAATCCAGGAAGTTCTCGCTGCCGGGATGCGGCACGGCAGTCATCCCGTCGATGAAGTCGAGCGTGACGTCCGGCATCGGGAAGGCGACGGTCACGGTCTTGTCCTGCGCCGCGCGGTTGAAGAAGCGGTAGGCGACCCGGATCTCCTGGGCCGAGACGTAGAGGTCCTCGGACCGCATCTCGATGTCGGCGGTTTTGGTCAGGACCAACCCGCCGGCGGCCAGCCGCGCCGTCGTGTCATTGGCCGAGGCGCCGGCCAGCGGGGCGAGCAGGGCGGCCAGGCCGAGCGAGAGGGCGGTGAAGGTCGTGGTCACGATCGGCTCCCGGCAGTCGGATCCCGTACTGTTGCGCGCCGGATCGGGTTTTTCCAGGGCGCCGTTCCCGCGGGAACAGAGGGAGGAGAGCGCGTGCCGTAAGCCAAAGGCCTGCTGACCACCAATGTCGCGGAGGCCCTCATGGCTGCGGAGAACGCATCCCTCGACCACGGCGGGGCGGAGACCGGCGCTCCGGCCTCCTGCACCGCGCGGAAGATCGTCACGATCGCCTGGGTAGCGATCCTGCTCGGCTTCGCCATGCAGGCGCTGGTGCTGTCGGCACGGGTCTCGGCCGGGGGACCGATCCCCGGGATCCGGTTCCTGGCCGATCTGGTGCAGGGCATCACCTGGTCCGTCCTGGTCTGCTTCGGCGTCAGCATGGGCACCGTCCTGGTCAAGCTGCGGGCGGTGCTGGCCGGGATCCTGGCCGCGATCTGCACCCCGGTCGCGATCGGCGCGGCCAATGCCGGGCAGAAGGTGATGGCGGCGTCGCTCGGCGCCGTCGGCCAGCCCGCCGCCGTGCCGCTCGTCGTCATCGCCGCGATCAAGGCGGTCGAATACGGCCTGCTGGGCTGGCTGCTGGGGCGGATGGTGGAGCGCGGGGCGAGGGAGGCGGCGCCCTTCCTGCTGGCGGGGGCCGCGACCGGTCTGGTGTTCGGCGGCGCCATCACCGCCCTGACCTGGCAGGCTTTCACAGCCGGCGGTGCCGCGCCCGAACTGCCGCGGATCGTCGGTGTCGGCGTCAACGAGGTGCTGTTCCCGATCGGCTGCGCCCTGGTGATTTTCCTGGCGCAGACCGTCCGCCTGCCGCGCTGACGACCACCCCGGTCACGACCGGTCCGCCGCCCTCGAGAGGCCTCCGGGGCGGCGGTCTTCGTTGCGCGCATGGCCGGTCGGATCGCCGCCACACTCTGATCCCCTTGCGTTCCTGCCCCGTTCGGCGCTATCAGGGCGCCGCATGCCGCAATGTGCCCGACCGGCCGTGATCCGGTGGGCCGCTGCGGCACCCCGATGCTGCGAGGCGAAGCGGCGTCCGGGGGCGACGGATCTTGTGCGGTCGTTAAAAGTCCAACAAAATCAGCGGGTTATAAAACACGATCCGCGCATCGTTTCGATTGTTTCCGTTCCGGCGTCTCCCTATACTCCGCGCCGCTTAGGCTCGGACGAAGGCCGGCACGTCAGACAGTGAGTGGTTGTTGCGATGACAGCGATGCTTCTGCCCCCGGATTATCGGCCGTCGGATGACGAAGACTTCATGAATCCGATGATGCTGGAATATTTCCGGCGCAAGCTTCTGAAGTGGCGGGCCGACCTCCTCGCCGAATCCAACGCGACCCTGAACAGCCTGCAGGATGGCGGTATCCAGGAGCCGGATCTGACCGATCGGGCGTCCGCCGAGACCGACCGTTCGCTCGAGCTCAGGACCCGCGACCGCGAGCGCAAGCTCCTGTCCAAGATCGACTCCGCGATGCGGCGGATCGAGGATGGCTCCTACGGCTTCTGCGAGGAGACGGGCGAGCCGATCGGCGTCAAGCGGCTGGAGGCGCGGCCGACCGCGACCCTCAGCCTCGAGGCGCAGGAGCGCCACGAGCGGCTGGAGCGCACCCACCGCGACGATTGACTGATCCCCACGGCGCCGAGAGGCGCCGTTGTCGTTTGCGTGTCTCGGGCCGAAAGGTGCGGTTCTCGTCTCCGCCTCGCTGCGTGTCCGTGTTAGGGTGGCGGCGAGGGGCTTTCAGATCGAGGGTATTCGATGCTTCGTGGCGCAGCGCTTTTCGCCGCCGTTCTCGCCGTCTCGGGCTGCGGGATCGATCCGGTGACGCCGAAGGAGACCCGCGTCGACTACGCGGGTTTCATCAACAGTGCGGATCAGGCCGCCATCTACGCCAACGCGCAATGCGCCCAGATCAACCGCCTGGCCGTGTTCAAGGTCGAGGACGTGGTCGAGGGCCGCAAGGGGGCGACCTTCCAGTGCCTGCCGGTGCCGAACTGCTATCCGGCCGAAGCGGCGGCGCCGGGGCAGCCGGTGGCGCTGGCGCCGGTTGCGGCCCCTGCTTTCGTGCCGGCCGCCTCCGCCTCGACCGTGCCGGGGCAGCCCTACGCCGTCCCGCCCGCCGCAGCGGCGCGGCTGCCGGGCCCGATCGTGGCCATGGCTCCGGTGTCCTCGGCGCGCGACCGCCGCGCCGCCCGCCGCGCGTCCGGATCGTCGATCGCCGACCAGTCGGACGACACCTACATCCCCTTCGCCGCCGCGCCGGTGGCGGCCGGCGAGCAGCCGCAGCGCGTGCCGTCCTATGAGACGATCAACGTGCCGACCGGCCCGAACCCGGTCTCGGTGGAGGCCCCGGGCCCGTATCCCGAAGGCTCCTACGCCACCGCGGCGGAGCCGAGCTGGCGGCGGGCGGTGACCTGCAAGCCCAACGCCACGCTGCCGCTGGCCGTGGACCGGCTGCCGACCGGCGACGTCTATCCGTTCTGAGGTCCGATCGGACCAGCGCGAAAGGCCGGATCATCCTCTGATCCGGCCTTTAGACGTTGTCAGCCATGCCCTTCCGGAATCGCCCGGATCGGCAGGTGGATGTCGGTGATCAGTTCCGCCGGCGGGGTGCTCCGCGGGTCGTTCATGTACTCCTCGAAGATCGGCGCCTCCGCCGGCTCGGCGCCGCTGGTCGGCAGCCAGGTCCGGTACAGCCAGGCATAGGACCGCTCCAGCTCGGCATAGGGGCCGGTGTGGCGCAGCACCGCATGCGGTCCGCCGGCGACGGTGCGGATCGCGACCTCGCCCTCGCCAGCGACGCCCTCCGGCACCTCCAGGCAGGCATCCGAGCGGAGCTCGGCGGGGGCGACTGCCGCAGGGTCGTCGTAATAGAGGCCCAGGCTGCGGGCCCCCGGGCGCAGCAGCTGGCGGGCGCGGGCCCAGGACATCAGGATGTCGAAGCTGCGGCCGACCTCCATATAGGGGCCGATGTGGCGGACGGCGGCGACGCGGATCGGCGCCAGGCTGCGATAGGTCACGTCGGGCATGGGTGTCTCTCCTTCGGGTGAGTCGAAGGGGAACGACCGGCGCGTGCCGCGATAGGCCCCTGGCGGGCGGCCGTAGCGCTCGGCGAAGGCCCGGCTGAAGGCGGCGGTGCTGCCGTATCCCGCCCGCCGGGCGATGCGGGCCACCGCCGTCTCGCTCTCCAACAGGGTGCCGGCGGCGCGGTGCAGGCGCAGCCGGCGCACCGTGTCCGCCACCGTCTCGCCCAGCAGGTACCGGTAGGCCCGGTGGAAGTGATAGGGCGAGAAGCAGGCCACCTCCGCCAGCCGGCCCAGGTCGATCGGGTCGTCGAGATGGGCGACGATGTGGTCGATCACCCGCTGGATGCGGGCGAGGTGGCGGTCGAGCGTGGCGCCCCTGGGCATCGGTTCGTTCTCCCGGCCTTGGTGTTTGCCCGAAGCGGATTGATCCTGCTTGCGAAGCTGCGGCCGCGGAAGGGGCTATGCGCCTGGGCTCTTGCTCGGCTGGAACAAAACGTGTACAAGAGCTGCATTGACGCGGCGTATGGCGCCATGCAACTGGAAGGGACTGGTGATGTCGACCCCGACTCTCCGCGTTGTGGAAAGAGCCCCGATGGACAAGACCAAGGCGCTGGAAGCCGCCCTGACCCAGATCGAACGCGCCTTCGGCAAGGGGTCGGTGATGAAGTTGGGCGCGCGGCCCCAGGTCGATGCGGAGGTGATCTCGACCGGGTCGCTCGGCCTTGACATCGCGCTCGGCATCGGCGGCCTGCCGAAGGGTCGGATCATCGAGATCTACGGGCCGGAAAGCTCGGGCAAGACCACGCTGGCGCTCCATGCGGTGGCCGAGGCGCAGAAGGCCGGCGGCACCTGCGCCTATATCGATGCGGAGCATGCGCTCGACCCGACCTATGCCCGCAAGCTGGGCGTCAACATCGACGATCTGCTGATCTCGCAACCCGATGCCGGCGAACAGGCGCTGGAGATCACCGACACGCTGGTCCGCTCCGGCGCGATCGACGTGATCATCATCGATTCGGTGGCGGCGCTGGTGCCGCGGGCCGAGCTCGAGGGCGAGATGGGCGACAACCAGCCCGGCCTGCAGGCCAGGCTGATGAGCCAGGCGATGCGCAAGCTCACCGGCTCGATCTCGAAGTCCAACAGCCTGGTCGTCTTCATCAACCAGATCCGGCTGAAGATCGGCGTGATGTTCGGCAATCCGGAGACGACGACGGGCGGCAACGCGCTGAAGTTCTACTCCTCGATCCGGCTCGACATCCGCCGCATCGGCGCGATCAAGGACCGTGAGACCGTCACCGGCAACCAGACCCGGGTCAAGGTGGTGAAGAACAAGATGGCGCCGCCGTTCCGCGCCGTCGAATTCGACATCATGTATGGCGAAGGCATCTCGAAGACCGGTGAGCTGCTCGACCTCGGCGTCCAGGCCGGGGTGGTGGAGAAGTCTGGCGCCTGGTTCTCCTATGACGGCCAGCGCATCGGCCAGGGCCGCGAGAACGCCAAGGTCTTCCTGCGCGACAACCCCGAAGTGGCGAAATCGGTCGAGGCCAAGATCCGGGCCAATGCCGGGCTGGTCTCCGACCGCATGATGACCGCCGGCGGGCCGGAGGGTGGCGGCGACGGCGACGAGTGATCGCTGCCGACGCCTGACCTGACCCATCGTCCGTGATGGAAAGGCCCGGGGTTCCGGGCCTTTTCCGTTACCGGCCGGATCGTGCTATCTCCCCGCCCATGACCGACCTGCCGACCTCCGCTCCGATCGTCACCCGCTTCGCCCCCAGCCCGACCGGCCTGCTGCATGTCGGCAATGTCCGCACCGCGCTGGTCTGCTGGCTCGCCGCCCGCGCCACGGGCGGGCGCTTCCTGTTGCGGCTCGACGACACCGACACCGAGCGGGGCAGCGCCGAATTCGCCGCGGCGATCGAGCAGGATCTGCGCTGGCTCGGCCTCGGCTGGGACGGCTTCGCCCGCCAGTCCGATCGCACCGACCGCTACCGGGCGGCGCAGGATCGGCTGAAGGCGGCCGGCCGGCTCTACCCCTGCTACGAATCGGCGGAGGAGCTGGAGCTCAAGCGCAAGAGCCTCTTGGCCCGCGGCCTGCCGCCGCTCTACGACCGCGCCGCGCTGGCCCTGACCGATTCCGACAGGGCCCGGCTCGAGGCGGAAGGGCATCGGCCGCACTGGCGCTTCAGGATGGCGGATGCGCCGGTCGAATGGGACGACAAGGTCCGCGGCCGGGTCCATTTCAACGGCCGCGACATCTCCGACCCGGTGCTGGTGCGCGAGGACGGGCGGCCGCTCTATCATATCGGCTCGGTGGTCGACGACATCGACATGGGCGTCACCCTGGTGGTGCGCGGCGAGGACCATGTCGCCAATACCGCCATGCACATCCAGCTGGCCGAGGCGCTGGGCGCCGCGCCGCCTTCCTACGCCCATCTCTCGCTGATCGCCGACGCCGAGGGCCACGGCCTGTCCAAGCGGATCGGCAGCCTGTCGCTGCGCAGCCTGCGGCAGGAGGGGATCGAGCCGCTGGCGGTGACCAGCCTGCTGGCCAAGCTCGGCACCTCCGACCCGATCGAGCCGCGGCTCTCGCTCGACGATCTCGTGGCCGAGTTCGACTTCGCCAAATTCTCCCGCACCATTCCGCGCTTCGACCCGGCCGAGCTGGAGCGGCTGAACAGCCGCATCCTGCACGAGACGCCCTATGCGGCGGTGCGCGACCGGCTGGCGGCGCTCGGCCTCGGCGCCGTCGACGAAGCCACCTGGGCGGTGCTGCGACCGAACCTGCAGCGGCTCGAGGACGCAGGCGAGTGGTGGCGGGTGGTCACCGGCCCGGTGACGCCGGTCGTCGCCGATGCCGCCCTGCTGGCAGCCGCGGCCGAGCTGCTGCCGCCCGAACCCTGGGACGACGCCAGCTGGGGCGCGTGGACGGCGGCGGTGCGCGACCGCACCGGGGTCAAGGGCAAGCCGCTGTTCCTGACCCTGCGCCTGGCCCTGACCGGTCTGGATCACGGTCCGGAGCTGCGCGGCCTATTGCCGCTGATCGGGCGGCAGCGGGCGCTGGCCCGGCTCTCCGGCGATGTGGCGTGAACGCCCCATCATCCTAAAACTTGCTTAAAACTTGACCCTCCCCCTCTTGGCGCCGACCCGCGGTCCGGAGTAAGAACCCGATATGACCGACGAGACATTGCCCACCCAGGACACCTCGGCGCTGCCGGTGGCCGCGGTCTTCCTCGACGTCGCGTCGCTGCCCGGCGACGAGGCGGAAGACCTTGCCCGCATCCTCGGTGGGCTCGGCACCGTCTGCCGCCCGGCCCGCCGCATCGCCTATGCCGACTGGGCGACGCTGTCCGACCTGCGCGGCGTCGCCCATCGCCACGGCTTCGACCAGGTGCAGACCACCGAGATCGAGCCGGGCCGCGACGCGGCCTCGCTGCGCCTCGTGGTCGACGCGATGGAGCTGGCGCTGCTCGATCGCAGCATCGACACGGTGGTGCTGGTGACCGGCAGTGCGGCCTTCCTGCCGCTGGTCCGCAGCCTGCGCCGCCACGGCAAGCGGGTGATCGCGATCGGCCCCGCCCGCCGCATGGACCCACTGTTCCAGTCGGAATGCGACCGTTTCGTCGACTGCGCCACGCTCGGCCGCCCGGCGCCGGCGCCGGCGCG
>NZ_JASATH010000164.1:0-18907 GCF_038440215.1 Inquilinus sp. OTU3971
TCGGCTCCCGCGGCGCCTCGCGCTACGCGCATCCGGCCTATGCCGACGGCTTCGCCCTGGAATGCCGCGCCATCCGCCGCGTCCGGGCAGAGATGGGGCTGGCCAACCTCCATGTCATGGTGCCGTTCTGCCGGCGCGAGGAGGAAGCCCGCCGGGTGCTGGCGGCCATGGCGGGCCACGGGCTCGAACGCGGCAAGGACGGCCTCGAGATCCACCTGATGTGCGAGATCCCGAACAACGTCATACGGATCGACGCCTTCTCCGCCCTGTTCGACGGCTTCTCGATCGGCTCGAACGACCTGACCCAGCTGACGCTCGGCGTCGATCGGGATTCCGAGAGCGTCGCCTTCGACTTCGATGAATGCGACCCCGGCATGCTGGAGATGCTTCGCCTGGCCGTCACGGGTGCCAAGCGCAACGGCCGGCATGTCGGGATCTGCGGCGAGGCGCCGGCCAACCATCCGGACATCGCCCGCTACCTGACCCGCCTCGGGATCGACGCGATCAGCGTCAACCCGTCCAGCCTGCTGCGGACCATCATGGTGGTCCAGGAGGCTGAAGCCGACCTCGCGATGCCCTCCGACTGACAGGGTGCGGCGAGCACGATTTCACCGTGCCTGCCTTCAACCCCTGGTCGCGACCGGCTCCGTATCCGACCGGGACCGCAGCGACCGCGGCCGCCGCGCCTTCTATCGCCCTCATGACCTTGGACGACGGCGACGTCCTCGATTCCTTGCGGACTCCGACGCCTTGCGATCACTTGGCGACGATGCTCGCCCTTTCGGGGCGAGCATTCTCTGTCGCTGGCGGCTACAGCGCGAAATCGGCCGCCGTCAGCCCGACCTGGCCGGTCAGCCGGATGTGGAAATCGGACACCCCGTCGCCATCGACGTCGCCGCCGATGGCGGTGATGACGCCGTCCGAGGCGAAGCGGAGCTGCCCCGCGACCCCGGTGTAGAGGGCGGTGCCGATGAAGGTGAAGGCCTGGTCGCCGGCCACGCCGGTGTTGGCGTCGATCGCCGCCAGGTCGATCTTGTCGCCCTGGGCATGGCTGAAGTCGGTGATCCGGTCGGCATTCGCTCCCACCACGCTCTCGCCGATGCTGCGATAAGCGAAGCGGTCGGCCCCGGCATAGCCGAAAAGCGTGTCCTTGCCGGCACCGCCGGTGAGCATGTCATTGCCGTTCCAGCCCTGCAGGGTGTTGGCGCCGGCGTTGCCGACCAGGCTGTCATTGCCCTGGCTGCCGCTGACATTGTCAATGTTGAGCAGAGTGTCGCCTTGGGCGTCCCCGCCCGTGCCGCTCTGGGTCGTCAGGCTGACAACGACCCCGACCGCGCTGGTGTAGTAGCTGGCGGTGTCAGTGCCGCCCCAGCCGTCGATATAATCGGCCCCCGCACCGCCCCGCAGGACATCGTCGCCGACGTCCCCGTCGAGGTAGTCGTCACCGGCCGCCCCGCTCAGGATATCGTTGCGGTCTCTACCATAGATATAATCGTTGCCGCCGGCTCCGGTGATGATGTCGTTGCCCCACCCGGCATGGTAGGTCATCTGCTCCATGTTGATCGCCCGGCTGCCGTCGCTGCCGGGGGCGCCGCTCAGGTTAAGTGTGAAGCTGATGTCGGTGACGGTGTTGCTTCGGTCCAGTTCGAGCGTGTCCGTCCCGGCTCCGCCATCGACGATGTCGACTCCGATGCCGAAGCTGATGGTGTCGTCGCCGTCGCCGCCGTTGACATGGTCGTTGCCGGCGCCACCATCGAGCGTGTCGTTGCCGGCCGCCCCGTTAAGGGTATCGGTGCCGCTACCACCGTGGATGTTATCGTTGCCGCCGGCTCCGGTGATGATGTCGGCGCCCGACCCGGCATGGTAGGTCATGCGCTCCATATTGATCGCCCGACTGCCGTCGCTGCCGGCGGCGCCGTTCAGGGTAAAGCTGATGCCCGTGGTGGTGGTGCTTCGGTCCACCTCGAGCGTGTTGGTCCCGGCTCCGCCATCGACGATATCGGCCCCGATGCCGGTGCTGATGGTGTCGTCGCCGTCGCCGCCGTCGATAGTGTCGTTACCGATGCCGCCGTTGATGGTGTCGTTGCCGGCCGCCCCGGCGAGGACGTCATTCCCGGCATAGCCCGAGATCGTGTCGTTGCCGCCAGCTCCGGTGATGGTGTCGTTGCCCCACCCGGCAAGGTAGGTCATCTGCTCCATGTTGATCGCCTGGCTGCCGTCGCTGCCGGCGGCGCCGTTCAGGATGAAGCTGACCCCGGTGGAGGTGCTGCTGCGGTCGACATAGAGCGCGTCGGCGCCGGCGCCACCATCGGCCTTGTCGACCCCGGCGCCGAAGCCGATGTTGTCGTCGCCGTCGCCGCCGCTAACCACGTCGTTGCCGGCGTCGCCGTCGAGGTGGTCATTCCCGGCGTAGCCGTAGATGGTGTCGTTGCCGGCCTCACCGTAGAGACCCCGGTCGGAATCGACTGAACCGACCAGGACGTCGGCACCGTTGCCGCCACGGCAGAAGTCGTACTCACCCCCGCCCGTCTCGATCCAGTCGTCGCCGTCGCCGCCGTAGACATGGTCGTCACCGGCACCACCGCGAATAATGTCGTTGCCGGCAAGGCCGTTGATGCTATCGCCGCCCGCGAACCCGTCGATGGTGTCGTCTTCGCTGGTCCCCCACAGCATATCGTAGCCTGGGGTTCCCGTAATGATCGCCATGGTGACTATCCTTCCTGTTCAAATCGAATGACTGTTCCAGCCCCCCCGACACGCCGCTTTCAACGCCGGAGGCCTGAGGTGGGCGGCCCGCGAATGCCTGAAAAAAGGGGCATTCCGGATGCGGGAACACCCTCCTCCGGCAATCAAAGCCGATCCGTCACTTCGCGAGCGGCCGCGCCGTCGTGCTGCGACGTTTCTTCCGAGGACCGGCAGTCCTCTCTTCCGCCGGCCCGGCGTCGGGCTTCACCTTTCGACGAGGCCGGGAACCGCGCAGCGGCACATCCCGAAACGGCCAGGTCAGCTCGACCGTTCTCGCGTCCGGGCTGGTCACCTTTTTCGAAGTCGACATCATCTTCTCCCTGGCTATTGCGAGGCCCGCGGCAATCCCGACCTCACATCGCGCTGATCACCTTCAGCGCCCTGGTGTCGGCGGCGCGACCGAAGGTGTCGTAGGCGTCGAGGATCCGGTCGAAGGGGAAGCGGTGCGTGATCAGGCGCGCCGGGTCGATCTTCCCGGATTGCACTGTCCTCAGCAGCATGGGCGTGCGGACATATTCCGCCTGGGTGCCGTCGATCCGGTGGCCGAGGATGCGGCCCGGGGCGCAGGTCGCGACATCGCCCTTGAGGATGTGCAGGTCTGTGCCGCAGATCGTCGTCTTGACCATCCGCACGATCGCATCGCCCGGCGCCTGAATCTCCGGCTTTGGCCGATCCTCGACGGCCTTGTCCCCTGCCCGCGATAGACGAGCGCCTTCATTCCGTCCTCCTGCATCCGCTAGAGACGGACCTGCCTGCCCGACGGCCGGCAGCCGCGAAGACCAGGAGACAATGCAATGCGACCGGCCGCCTTGATGTGCATCAAGCTCGCCAGCGGCAACCGATGCTCTGCCCGCGGCTGATAAAGAACTTTCTGCTCGAATCCTGGGCATCGGAAGGCTGGTCCCGCCCCTGATCGATGACGTCCCGATGCCGGCACACTCCAGATTGTCCCGGTTCCAGGCCACTGCTACCTTGGGACTCGTTGGCCTGGGCGGAGGGCGAGCGTCGGCCCTACGGCCGTTGCCGATCTCGCGTGGAACGGCAAACCGATTGCATGACGCGGCCGAAGAGCCGTTTGGGGATTGAATGGTGACGGCACCGCCCGACATCGAGCACAGTGCGGCGATCCTCGGCGCCCTGCCCGGGCAGATCGCCCTGCTCGGCCGCGATGGGGTTGTCGTCGCAGCCAATCCTAGTTGGCACGCCAATGAATCGGGCAACGCCCTGGCCGGTGCCGCGATCGGCGTCGACTATGTGGCGATCTGCGACAGCGAAGCCCACAAAGGCAATCCGGATGCCGGGCGCCTGGCAAATCAGATCCGGCTGATGCTCTCCCAGCGGAGCGACGGGTTCCTGCTGGAATATTCCTTTCCCGGATCTGCCGGAGACCTGTGCTTCCGCTGTACCGGAGCACGGCCGGCCAATGGCTCGCGCGAAGGCGTCGTCGTCCTGCATTCCGACGTCACCGATGCGCGGGCCGCCCAGGCGACCGCCGAAGCCCGCGAAGCCCATCTGCGGTCGATCCTCGAGAGCATTCCGGATGCAATGGTGGTGATCGATGCCAACGGCCTGATCCAGTCCTTCAGCACCGCGGCCGAACGCCTGTTCGGCTACACGCCCGAGGAGGTCCAGGGCCGCAACGTCAACATGCTGATGCCCTCCCCGTACCGGGAGGCACATGACGGCTATCTGGCGCGCTACTTCGCGACCGGCGAGCGGCGCATCATCGGCATCGGCCGGGTGGTGGTCGGCCGGCGCAAGGATGGCGGCACCTTCCCGATGGAGCTCGCGGTCGGCGAGGTCTCGCGCGAGGGTCACCGGCTGTTCACCGGCTTCATCCGCGACCTGACCGAGCGCCAGCAGACCGAGGCGCGGCTGCAGGAGTTGCAGAGCGAGCTGCTGCACGTCTCGCGCCTGAGCGCCATGGGCCAGATGGCGGCCACCCTGGCGCATGAGCTGAACCAGCCGCTGACCGCCGTGACCAACTACTGCCAGGCCATGCGGCGCATGCTCGCCGGCGAGGCCGAGCCTGACCTGTCGCGGCTGCGCGAGGCTGTCGAGCTCAGCGCCGGACAGGCGCTGCGCGCCGGACAGATCATCCGCCGGCTGCGCGACTTCGTGGCCCGCGGCGAGACCGACAAGCATGTCGAGACCGTCGCCAAGATGCTGGAGGAAGCCAGCGCCCTCGCCCTGGTCGGTGCCAAGGAGCACGGCGTCAAGGTGCATCTCACGGTCGACGCCAGGCCGCAGCATGTCGTCGTCGACAAGATCCAGATCCAGCAGGTGCTCTTGAATCTGATACGGAACGCACTCGAGGCGATGGACAGCAGCGCCAAGCGCGAATTGGAGATCGCCGCAGTGGCGCGAGGGGACATGATCGAGTTCGCCGTGATCGACACAGGCCCGGGCCTGACGCCGGAGGTCGAGGCCCAGCTGTTCCAGCCTTTCGTCACGACCAAGAGTCACGGCATGGGCATCGGCCTGTCGATCTGCCGCACCATCGTCGAGGCGCATGGCGGACGATTGTGGACAGAATCGACCCCGGGCGGCGGTGCCACCTTCCGCTTCGCCCTGCCGGCCGCCGCTGCCGATGGGAATGGCGCCCATGGCTGATATCATGATCGTCCATATCATCGACGACGACGAAGCAGTGCGCCTGTCGCTGAGATTCCTGCTCGAGTCGGCGGGCTTTCGGGTGGAGACGCACCATTCGGCCGTGGCCTTCCTCGGCCGATCCGAGATCCCGCCGCACGGATGCATCGTCACCGATGTCCGCATGCCGGAGATGGATGGGCTCACGCTGCAGCAGAAGCTGGTCGAGCGCGGGATCGTGCTGCCGGTGATCGTGATGACCGGCCATGGCGACATCCCCATCGCCGTGCAGGCGTTGAAGGCCGGCGCGGTCGACTTCCTCGAAAAGCCGTTCGACGACGAGTTGCTGATCGGTGCCATCCGGACGGCGCTGGAGCGCAACCAGCGCGACCGCAGCCGGCAAGGCGAGGTCGCGACGCTGTCCTCGCGGCTCGCGGCCCTGACGCCGCGCGAGCAGGAGGTCCTGGCCGCCCTGGTCAAGGGCCATCCCAACAAGACCATCGCCTACGATCTCGGCATCAGTGCCCGCACGGTCGAGGTCCATCGCGCCCGGGTGATGGAGAAGATGCAGGCCCGGAACCTGTCGGATCTGGTCCGGATGTGGCTCGCGCTCAAACCTGAGGACGACTCGAGCGATCCGGTCCACTCGGCGCGGAGGCCTTGATCCAGATCAAGGCAGGAGCCTGGAGGCGCGTTACCGTTCGGCCCTTGCGCTCAACCGACGACCGCTCATGCCCACGTCCCTTGCCCTGGCCAACCGCCCGACGATTCACGTCGTGGATGACGACGAGGCGGTGCGTCGGTCGCTTGCCTTCCTGCTCGAAGCCGCATCGTTCATGGTCCGCCTTCACGCGTCGGCCGCCAGGTTTCTCGAGACGCCGGATCCGTTGATGACGGGCTGCTTGGTGGTCGACTACGACATGCCGGTGATTGGCGGCCTCGAATTGCTGCGCCGCCTTCGCCTGCGCGAAGTCGCACTGCCCTGCATCGTGATCACGGGCAAGCACGCGGCCGGTATCCGCGAGGCAGCACTGGCCGCGGGAGCGGAGGCCCTGATCGAGAAGCCGTTCGACGGCGAAGAGCTGATCCTCGCGATCCGACGGGCCCTCTCGGAGTCATGAGCGGCTCGGGCGGCTACCCCACCGCGGCCGCGCTCGATGGCGGAACGCCGAGGCAACCGCTGTCCGCTGCCGTCTCGTCATGTTCCGGCTGTCAGCAGGCGTTCGATTTCATGGACCGGATGCTTGGTCAGGTCCTTGTCGATCTCCGCCACGACCACGGCCGATACCAACGGAGACAGGGCTCGGCGCAACGAGCCGAGGATGCCCGGCGGAGCGACAAGAAAAATCGAGCCGATCGGACGCTCCTTGCACAACAGGTCGAGCCTGGCGGCGATCTGCATCGCAAAGTCGTCCTTGTCCCGGCGATGCCAATCAGTCTGTTCGATCGCGCTCGCGGGAGCCGACCGGTTCTGAAGGCGTCCTGGTCGGTCGGTCCCCTGATCCGACGTCCTGCCCCGGTCGGGAGCTTCCATGCGCTCGACCAGGCGTAGAGCGGGACAGCGTCCGTCACCCGCATTCCTCAAGAACAGGGCCTTCGTGGCATCGCAGACGACGATCCACGCGTCATGGGACAGATGAAGAGTGGTCATGGCTGCGCTCCCCGTGTCGAAGAACCTCATCACACAGCAACGCCGGCCCCTCGGCTTTGATCTGGATCAGGAAGAGAGTCTGGCGATCACGAAACCTGGGAGTGGAGGCAATCTTCCCGGCGCCGCCGCGGCATGGGTCGTGAGCCGGCTTCGACCCACCGCCGTGCCGAAGGAAACCGCATCTGATGCCCTGTTCGGCTGCTGCGGCTCCCGGCCCCGAGCGCAGATCGTGCCGGCAGAATCAGCGCTGGCCGCTGTCGCGGGCCGCCGCAGCGGAGCCGTCCTCGTGCAGCTCAAGCCACATCGCGTTGAGGATGGAGAAGGCGCAGGCGAAGCCGACGCCAAGGACCCAGGCGAAGTACCACATCGGTGATCTCCCGGCTCAATAGGTGCTGGTGGAATTATCGGTGACATAGGCCAGGGTCACGCGACCGCGCAGCACGCGATACACCCAGGCCGTGTAGACCAGGACGACCGGCAGGAAGACCACGGTCGCGCCCAGCATGATGGCGAGGGTCAGGCGGCTCGACGACGCGTCCCAGACCGTCAGGCTGGCGTTCGGATCGAGCGAGGACGGCAGCAGGAAGGGGAACACACTGAGACCGGCCGTCGCGATCACACCCGCCACGCTGAGCCCGCTCGACAGGAGCGTGAGGCGGGGCCGCCCCAGGCCGGACAGTGCGATCACCCCGAGCGCCCCGAGGAAGGCGAGCGCGGGAGCGGCCAAGGTCCAAGTCTGCTCTCCATAGTTGGCCAGCCAGGCCCCGGAGGCACGCGCCACCTGCTTCAGCAGGGGGTTCGACGGTCCGTCATGCGCTGCCGTGCCGACGATGGCATAGCCGTCGATGCCGATCGCCACCCAGAGGCCGGCAACGGCGAACAGCGCGATCAGGGCGATCGCGGCCAAGTGCATGAAGGTGACCGCGCGGGCTGCCACGGGCTCCGCCGCCTTCAGCGCCAGCCAGGCGCCGCCGTGCATGACCAGCATGGCGACGCTGACGAGGCCACAGAGCAGTGCGAAGGGGTTGAGCAACCCGAATAGGGTTCCCTCGTAGGTCATCCGCAGCGTCTCGTCGAAGCGGAAAGGCACGCCTTGCAGCACGTTGCCGAAGGCGACGCCGAAGATCAGCGACGGCACCAGGCCGCCGACGAAGAGCGCGCCGTCCCAGGCCCGGCGCCATGTCGGATGCTCGATCTTGGAGCGGAACTTGAACGCCACCGGCCGCAGGATCAGCGCGACCAAAACCAGGAACATGGCCAGGTAGAAGCCGGAGAACGCGACGGCATAGAGCGGCGGCCAGGCGGCGAAGATCGCCCCGCCGCCCAGGATGAACCAGACCTGGTTGCCTTCCCAGACCGGGCCGACGGTGTTGATCACCACCCGCCGTTCCGCGTCGGTCCGGCCGACGAAGGGGAGCAGCATCGCAGCCCCGAGGTCGAACCCGTCCATGATGGCGAAGCCGATCAGGAGGATGCCGAGCAGCGCCCACCAGATCAGGCGCAGGATTTCATAGTCGAACATGGTGCGATCCTCGCGGGGACTATTCGGCCGCGGCCGGTGCGACGGCCAGGCCGGGCTCGGCCGAGAGGTCCGGTTCCGAGGGCGCGGGGCCGAGACGGATGGCCTTGGTCATCAGATAGACATCGACGATGAGCAGGACGGAATAGACGGCGACGAAGCCCAGCAGCGTGGTCAGGACGCTGCCCGCCGATAGGTTGGACACCGCCAGGAAGGTCGGCAGCACGCCTTCGATCACCCAGGGCTGGCGCCCAACCTCGGCCACGTACCAGCCGAGCTCCGCCGCGATCCAGGGCAGCGGCAGCGACCACAGCGCGACCCGAAGAAACAGGCGAGAGGTGTGCAGACGCCGCATCGAAGCCAGGGTGAAGGCGACGGCGAACAGGCCGATGAAGAAGAAGCCGAGCCCGACCATCAGTCGGAAGCTCCAGAACAGTGGCGAGACGCTCGGCACCGTGCTCCAGGCGGCCTGCGCGATCTCGACGTCGGTGGCCGCGAGGATGTCCGGTCGGACCGCCTTCAGCAGCAGCGCATAGCCGAGATCGTCGGCATGGGCAGAGAGGCGAGCCCGGGCCGTGGCGTCGCTGCGGTCGGCCTGCAACTGCTGGAGGCTGTCATAGGCGATGAGGCCCGAGCGGATGCGCGTCTGCGCGTGGGCCACCAGCTGGTTGATGCCCGGCACCTCGCCGTCGACCGACCGGGTGGCGATCAGGCCGAGCATCCAGGGCACCTTGACTTCGTAGTCGGTCCGGCGTGCCTCCTGGTCCGGCAGGCCGAACAGGGTGAAGGAGGCCGGCGCCGGCTCGGTATCCCACATCGCCTCGATCGCGGCGATCTTCATCTTCTGGTTCTCACCGGCGGTGTAGCCGCTCTCGTCGCCGAGGACGACCACCGACAGGGCCGCAGCGAGGCCGAAGCTGGCTGCCACGGTCATCGACCGCTTGGCGAGGTCGACATGCCGGCCGCGCAGCAGGTAGAGCGCGCTGATCGACAGCACGAACACGGCACCGGTCACGTAGCCGGCGCTGACGGTGTGGACGAACTTCGCCTGCGCCACCGGATTGAAGATGACGGCCATGAAGTCCGTCACCTCCATGCGCATGGTGTCGGGATTGAAGTGGGCCCCGACCGGGTGCTGCATCCAGCCATTGGCCACCAGAATCCACAGCGCCGAGAGGTTGGAGCCGAGCGCCACCAGCCAGGTGACGATCAGGTGGCCGACCTTCGACAGCCGGTCCCAGCCGAAGAAGAACAGGCCGATGAATGTCGCCTCCAGGAAGAACGCCATCAGCCCTTCGATCGCCAGCGGTGCGCCGAAGATGTCGCCGACATACTGGCTGTAATAGGCCCAGTTCATGCCGAACTGGAATTCCATGGTGATGCCGGTGGCGACCCCCATGGCGAAGTTGATGCCGAAGAGGATGCCCCAGAACTTGGTCATCCGGCGCCAGACCTCGCGGCCGGTCATCACGTAGACGCTCTCCATGATGCCGAGCAGGACGGCGAGGCCGAGCGTCAGGGGCACGAACAGGAAGTGGTACATGGCCGTCAGGCCGAACTGCAGCCGCGAAAGCTGCACGAGGTCGAGAGCTGTGGTCACGGCACGAGATCCCTCGGACGGGCGCCGGCATCGGACGCCCCGAGCCGCTGGTGTCGACCACAGTGGCCGTAGGCACCTTGATCTGGATCAAACCCGGCCATGGCGCCCTCTGCCATTGGAGACCTTCGAGGCGCAGTCGGAGGCGGAGGATGGTCGGTCTCATCGAGACGGAAGGTGGCAGGAAGGGCCGCTCGCGATCGCGGCTTGGCCTTCTCAGGCTGCTCGGCCCTGGCCTTTTCACCGGCGCCGCGGATGACGACCCGAGCGGCATTGCCACCTACAGCCAGGCCGGCGCGCAGTTCGGCTACGGCATGGCCTGGGTGATGCTGTTCAGCTATCCGCTGATGGCCGTCACTCAGTCGATCAGCGCCCGCATCGGCTGCGTCACCGGACGCGGCATCGCGCAGAACCTGCGCCGGCACCATTCGCGGTGGCTGCTGCGGGCCGTCGTGCTGGCGCTGCTGGTGGCAAACATCGCCAATCTGGGGGCGGACCTCGGCGCCATGGCGGCAGCGGCACAGCTTCTGATCCCAGGCCCCGCCCTGCTCTACGGCATCGGCTTCGCGGCCCTGTGCGTCGTGCTGGAGGTGTTTCTCAGCTATGCGCGCTACGCCGCCGTCCTGAAATGGCTCACCCTGTCCCTCCTGGCCTATGCCGCGGTGGTCTTCGTCGTCCATGTGCCGTGGGGCGAGGCGCTGCTGCGGACCTTCGTGCCGCATCTGGCCTTCGATGCCGACCATGCCGAGGCGCTGGTGGCGCTGCTGGGCACGACGATCAGCCCCTACCTCTTCTTCTGGCAGGCGTCGCAGGAGGTCGAGGAGCGGCTGAGGCGCTCGTCGCAGCCGCTCTACGTGACGCCCGCCCAGGCAGGCCCGGAGCTGGCGCGGGTCCGGGTCGATACCTGGGTCGGCATGGGCTATTCGAACCTGATTTCGTTGTTCATCATCTTCGCCACGGCGGCGACGCTGCATGCCAGCGGCCTCACCGATATCCAGAGTTCGGCGCAGGCGGCCGAGGCGCTGCGCCCGATTGCCGGCGACCTCGCCTTTGCCGTCTTCGCCTGCGGCATCATCGGCACCGGCCTGCTGGCCGTTCCCGTGCTGGCGGGCTCCGCCGCCTATGCGGTCTGCGAGACATTCGACTGGGTCGAGGGCCTCGACCACAAGCCGAAGGAGGCGAAAGCCTTCTACGGCGTGATCGTTCTGGCGACGGTCCTCGGCCTGGGGGTGGGCTTCACCGGGATCGATCCGATCAAGGCCCTGTACTGGAGCGCCGTGCTCAATGGTCTCCTCGCCGCGCCTCTGATGGCGACGATGCTGCTGATCGCGACCAGCCGAAACATCATGGGTGCCCTGACCCTGCCCCGATCCATCGCCGCGGCGGGATGGCTCGCAACGCTGGTGATGGCGGCCGCGTCGATCGCCTTCCTGGTGCTGTGACGTCGCCGCCCCGCGACGGCCCCGTCGAAACCTGGATCAGCTTGATTTAGCTCAAGGCCAACGTCTCCGAACGCCGGCACCATCGGCACCATCATTGAGGAGGCGTCTATGTCCGGAGACGTTCAGCAAGAGGTGATCGCGTTCCTGTCGCAGCCGGAGGCCTACGGCGCGGCCTCGGTGCAGCGGGTGGAAACCCATGCCTCCATCGTTTTCCTGGCCGGCGGCCACGCCTACAAGCTCAAGAAGGCGGTCCGCTTCAGCTATCTCGACTATTCCACCCCGGAGCTCCGGCGGGCGGCCTGCGAGAAGGAACTGGTGCTGAACCGCCGGACGGCTCCGGACCTCTATCTGCGCGTGATGCCGGTGTGCCGGGCAGCCTCGGGCGGCCTGACCCTTGGCGGCGACGGCGCGATCGTCGACTGGCTCCTGGTCATGCTGCGCTTCGACGCGTCCGGACAGTTCGACCGGCTGGCCCGCCACGGACAGCTGACCGTCGAAATGATGCGCCAGCTTGCCGACCGGATCGCTGACTTCCACCGGTCGCTGTCGGAAGAACAGCAGTTTGGCGGACCCGCGGCGATCGCCGAGATCATCGTCGAGAACGACGGCAATCTGGCCCGCTTCGGGACCGGGCTGTTCGACGCGGCGGCGATCAGCCGGCTGACCATGCGCTCGCTGGACGAGGCGTCCCGGCACAAAAGGCTGCTGCACCAGCGCCAGAGGGAGGGCCATGTGCGTCGCGGCCATGGCGACCTCCACCTCGGCAACATTGCGTTGTGGCGTGGGGCGCCCATGCTGTTCGACGCGATCGAGTTCTCCGATCGCCTCGCCTGCGTCGACATCCTCTACGACCTGTCCTTCCTGCTGATGGATCTGATCGAACGATCCCGGCCCGATCTGGCCAGCGCCGTGTTCAACCGCTATCTCGATCGCATGCCGGACGAGACGGACGGCCCCCCCCTGCTGCCGCTGTTCCTGTCAATCCACGCCGCGATCCGTGCCCATGTTCAGGCGACGATGGCGAGCGGGGCGACTGACAGCGCCGCACGGTTGGATGCTCGCCGCCGCGCCACGGGCTATTTTGAGCTTGCGGGCGAGCTCCTGCAGGCCAGCCCGCCGCGGCTGCTCGCGATCGGCGGGGTGAGCGGTACCGGCAAGTCGACTCTTGCAGCGCATCTCACCCCCTATACCGGCCGGCCCCTCGGGGCCCGGATCCTGCGCTCCGACGTCATCCGCAAGCAGTTGCACGGCGTGGCGCCCGAGGACCGTCTCCCCGACAGCACCTACACCCTGGAGAAGACGGCGCGGGTCTATGACGCACTCCGCCGCGAAGCGGACCAACTCCTGGCGTCGGGCTGCTCGGTAATCGTCGACGCCACCTTCCTGGACCCAGCGGAGCGGGCAGCAATCCGTGCTGTGGCCGATGGTCGGGAGGTGCCGTTCGCCGGCCTCTGGCTGGACGCACCTGACAGCGTGCTGGCATCCCGGCTGTCGGTCCGGGTGAGCGATGCATCGGACGCCACCCCGGCGGTGCTCGGGCGACAGCGGCACGAGGCGACGGCTCCCGCCGATTGGGCCGACTTTGCCTCGGACTGCCCGGCCTCGACTCTGGTGTTCCGGACGTTGCGGTATTTGGGCCGCCTGGGGTGGCTCGTTGGCCTCCCGAACGAGCCCCCGGTCGGCGCCATCGTCGCCGACACAGCCCCGTTGACGATAGGAGTCAGCCATGGCCGGTCATGATCGACAGAGCGGCCGCCGACCAAGGGCGCACGACAAATCCCTCGCTCGCATCCGCATGGAACTGGCGCGCACGCCGGAGACCCCCGAAGGCGACCAAGACTGCGGCTACGAGCTGATCGCCCCGCTCGATCCCGGCGGGCATCTCGACGCCGACGCCTGGCGCGAGCGCCAGGCAGAGTGCACGGTCCGCCGTTTCTGGTCCGGCGTCGACGACGAGCATGGTCGGCTGATCCACACCCGCGACCGCCGCTGGGCCTTCTCCTATGCCCCCGGAGAAGACGATGACGAGCCGATCTGGCGCCTCGACACCCACCGCTTCGTCGAAGGCGAGTATGTCTCGGTGACCGAGCATGACGGCGTCACCCGGCCCTTCCGCATTGTCCGGGTACGGCCATGGCCTGCCGCATTCGGCTGAGGGACTGACACGCCTCGCTCCGGCGCGCCGCTGGCGCGTCTGAATCATGCCGTTGTGGAGACCGGTCGATGATGAAGCTGAACGGGCTGGCAAGGCGCTACCGCGTCGACGACGGACGCGGATTCCGCCTGGCCGTGTGGGACCCGGGCGACGCCAATGGCCTGATCGACGAAACCTCGGCGCAAGGCCTCGTCCAGCTGTCCGAGATCCAGGAACGGCTCTGTGCTCAGGATCATTGGGCGGTGCTGCTGATCCTCCAGGGCATGGATACCGCCGGCAAGGGCAGCGCCGCCAGATACATCATGTCCCGCATGGAGCCCCAGGGCTGCCAGGTCACCGCCTTCGGGCGGCCTTCGGCGGAGGAGCTGGACCACGACTTCATGTGGCGAACCACCCGGCACCTGCCGGAGCGTGGCCGCATCGGCATCTTCCGCCGCTCCTACTACGAGGAGGTGCTGGTCGTCCGGGTCCATTCCGATATCCTCGGCAACCAGCGGCTGCCGCCGAAGTTGGTGACCAGGAAGATCTGGAAGGAGCGGTTCGAGGACATCAACGCCTTCGAGCGCTACCTGACCCGCAACGGCACCCTGGTCCTGAAATTCTTCCTCAACCTCTCGAAGGAGGAACACAAGCGGCGCCTCCTCGCTCGGCTCGATGATCCCACGAAGCAATGGAAGTTCGACCCGGAATCAGCGACGGAACACCAGCGCTGGGACGACTATATGAAGGCCTATGAGGAGATGGTCCGTGCCACCGCGACGCCGGATTCGCCCTGGCATGTGATCCCGGCCGACAACAGGTGGTTCGCCCTTCTCGTGGTCGCGTCGGCCGTCGTCGATGCGATGGAGGGGCTCGGCTTGGCCGCGCCAGACATCGGACAGCAGTTGCAGGAACGGCTGCTGTCGGCCCGGGCCGTGCTGGAGAACGAATAGGCGTGGGACCGGACGACTGCCGTCGGAGTCAGCAGGGAGCTTATCCATGAAAGCCATGATCCTCACGAAACCAGGGACGCGGCTGGAGTCCGCCGACCTGCCGCAGCCCGTCCCGGGCCCGACTGAGGTCGTCATCCGCGTCTCTGCCTGCGGTGTCTGCCGCACCGATCTGCATGTCGTCGATGGCGAGTTGCCCTCCCCCAAGCCGCGGCTGGTCCCAGGGCATGAGATCGTCGGCCGGGTGGTTGCGGCCGGCAGCGAGGCTACCCGGTTCAAGACCGGCGACCGGGTCGGCGTGCCATGGCTCGCCTGGACCTGCGGCACTTGTGAGTTCTGCCGCCGCGGCCAGGAGAACCTCTGCGAGAGCGCCCGCTTCACAGGCTATCAGCTCGACGGCGGCTATGCGGAGTACGCCCGGGCCGACGAACGGTTCTGCGTTCCGATCCCGGAGGCCTACGGCGACGTCGAGGCAGCCCCCCTTCTCTGCGCGGGGCTGATCGGGTACCGGGCCCTCAGCCTCGCCGGCGAGGCGCCGCGGATCGGCCTCTATGGCTTCGGCGCCTCCGCACACATCGTCATTCAGGTGGCCCGTCACCGCGGCCAGGAGGTCGCCGTCTTCACCAGGCCGGGCGACCTCGATGCCCAGGCCTTCGCCCGCCGCCTCGGCGCCGCCTGGGTTGGCGGGTCCGATGAGACCCCGCCGGCGCCCCTCGATGCCGCCATCATCTTCGCTCCGGTCGGTGCACTCGTTCCGGCCGCGCTGCAGGCGGTCCGAAAGGGCGGGGCCGTCATCTGCGCCGGCATCCACATGTCGGACATCCCCCGCTTCCCCTATGCGCTGCTGTGGCCCGAACGGACGATCCGTGCGATCGCCAACCTGACCCGCCAGGACGCCGAGGCCTTCATGGCCGTGGCCGCGGAGATCCCGATCCGAACCGAGACCCTCGCCATGCCGCTGGACCAAGCGAACGAGGCTCTGGCGCGGCTGCGCGACGGCCGTCTGACCGGGGCCGCCGTCCTCGTTCCGGATGCGGCCCCGGACGAATCCGACTCACCAGCGCCAGGCTGATCGCGAACACGACGAAGGCGCCGATGATCGCGGCAAGGATGATGGTTTCATGGTCCGTCATGGCAGTCTCCAATCGCGATCGGCGGAATAACGTCGACAGACTGGCTTTTCCGGCCCTTCATCTCCTTGATCCAAGTCAATGATCGAGGCGATCGGCCGTGCTCGATTGCTACGCCCTGGTTCTGCATCCGGGGCATCGGCAGAAACCTGCCCGGTTTCGGCCGGGCTCTTTTTGGTCTGCTACGCAGTTTCCCGTACGTATCCTTCACAATGATGCGGGACGCGGCCGAAGCGTAAGACAGCTGCACATCCAACGGCACGCAGCAGAGGCCGCCATGCAGACGCACCTTGCCCTACCCGTGTCCCGGTCGCCGCAGGGCCTTGCCCCGGCCCTGCCCGCCCGTCGCGACGCAAGCGTTGACGACGCCCCACCCAGCCTCGCGGCCCTCGGGGTCGTGGCCTCTCTGAGCCGCGGCGCCGCTGCCTATCGCGAGGGGGATCCCGCCCTGCATTGGTACCGCGTCGTCTCCGGCACAGGCTGCACCAACAAGTTGCTGCCCGATGGCCGCCGGCAGATCGGCGCCTTCCTGCATGCCGGCGATTTCTTCGGCTTCGAGGCGCTCCATGAGCACGGCTTCGCCGCCGAGGCTCTGACGGACATGGTCGTCATCCGCTATCCGCGGCAGCGCGCCGAGGCTCTGGCGCAGGCCGACGACGCCGTTGGCCATCGCTTCCGTGAGATCACCTGCCGCTCCCTGAGCGCCGCCTATGAGCGCCTTCTCACCCTCGGGCGCAAGACCGCGACGGAGCGCGTCGTCACCTTCCTGCTCGAGCTGGCCCGCACAGCCCCGGACGGACGGACGATCTGCCTCCCGATGTCCCGCGGCGACATCGGGGACTATCTCGGCCTGACACTCGAAACCGTCAGCCGGACCTTCGCGGCCCTCAAACACGACGGGCTGATCGAACTGGCCGGAGCGCACCGCGTGCTGCTGCTTGACTGTCCCGCGCTGGAGTCGATCACCGAAGGCGATGAACCCGCCGTCCGGCTCGGGCACGCCTGAGCATGGCCTCTCGTCCCTCGACCGCAGGCAGTCCAAGGGAGGCATCCATGAACGACGCTCGAACCGTTTCGATCCTGGCGGAATGCCTCGAAGCAATGCGCGCCCGTCATCTGCGCTTCCGCCGCGCGGGCCAGGAGCTGCTTCCGCGGGAGCGGGCGAAGTTCTGCTCCGCCACGCGGCTGCTCCGCGACGCCATCGCATGCCGGGACGAGACACTGCTCGACCAGGCGCTCACATGCCTGAGGAATGACGGCTCGTCGACCGGCAGCATCATGATCGAGCCCAAGACCCGACACTACACCGCCTCAACGCTCGGCCTGGACGTTCGGGATCTCGCCGATCTCTGCCGCGGTCTCCAGGCATCGGGACTTCCTCGCGCTGCGGACCCCATGGGCGCCACTCATCGCTTCACGGGCAGCGGCAAGCCATAGCTGGTCTGAGAAGGCCCCCGACTTGATCATGGTGGGCTGAACCAGGCCGGGGGCGGACGAACCACCCGCACGCCTCCGGCCCGGCAGACGGCACTCAGGCCGCCTTCACCTCGATCTTCTTCTCGGATTTCAGGGCCTCGGCCGATTTCGGCAGCGAGATCGTCAACACGCCGTTCTTGAAGCTCGCCGCGATCTTGTTCGTGTCGACGTCATCCGGCAGCGTGAAGGAGCGCTGGAACGAGCCGTACCGCCGCTCGGTGAGATGGTAGCCCTTCTCCCGCTCCTCCTTCTCCTCGGACTTCTCGCCGTTGACGGTCAGGACGCCGTTCGACAGCTTGACCTCGACATGGTGCTCGTCGAGGCCCGGCAGCTCGGCGGTGAGCTGATATTCCTTGTCCTTTTCGGCGATGTCGACCGCGGGTGCGATGCCCTGGATCATCCCCCGCGGCCCGGTCGGCTCGACGTCGAACATCGCCCGGCCGAACGGCAGGAACTGCAGCCCCCGATGGAAACCTTCGAACGCGCGGTCGATCTCCTGCCGCAGGCTCTGGAACGGGTCCCAGACGCGCGCGGCCGCAGGGGCCGGAGTGGAAGCCGCCTCGGTCTTGACCGGTATCTTGGACACCTGTGTCATCGTCAGTCCTCCTGTTGATGAGCAGGACGGGTCGCACAGGAGAATCAGGTTTGCCCGCTGCCCATGGATGCGCCCAGCCGATCCGTGCCCGAAGCGCCGGGACGGCGGGACGCGCCCAAGCATCATGGGATCGTGCCCCCCCGACGCGCTTTGACCTGAGTCAAGTCCGGCGTCCGAGATCTAGGGCGCTGGAGCGAGGACACGGTTGATCCTGATCAAAACCGCGACCGGTCGCACCGGATAGGGTGCTTCGATGCGACCCTATCGAGGCCTGCCATGGTCCTCCGCAATATTCGTATCCCGCCGGTCGGTCTGCCCGGCACGCTGCGCCTGCCGAATCCCCCCCGATCCCTTGTGATCTTTGTGCAGGCGAGCGGTTCGAGCCGGTTCGAGCCGCGCAACGTGGCTTTGGCCGAGGGCCTCTGCCGGCACGGCTTCGCGACCCTCCTGCTCGACCTCTTGACCTTTCAGGAAGAACGCAACCAGGCGAACATCTTCAGCATCCCGCTGCTCGCTGCGCGACTGATCGGCACGATCCGCTGGGTCGAAAGCCAGTTGGACCTCGCCGCACTTCCCCTGGGCCTCTTCGCGACCGGCACGGGGGCCGCGGCAGCCTTGGTCGCCGCCGCGAGCCGAAGGCAGGTCAAGGCAATCGTGACATATGAAGGTCGTCCCGACCTCGCTCATGAAGCGGTCGACGATGTCTGGGTCCCGACGCTCTTGATCGTCGGCGACCACCACAACCGCCTGGTCGCGCACAACCGGCATGTCCATGCCCGACTGAAGGGTCCGAAGTCCTTCAAGGTCGTCGCAACGGCCCGCTTCCAGTTCGCCGAGCCGGACACGACGGCCGCTATCGTCGACCAGGCCACGCGCTGGTTCGGCCGCCATCTCGGCCACGGGCGGATCCAGGACATGGGAGCGGCGCATCCAGAAGGCGGCACGGCCCCACTTGGATGGGACGCAGGCCTGCGGGAAGGAGACCGATGAACCAGGTCGGAGTCTTCTTCGATGCCCTCAGGGCAGCCCGGGACAAGCAGGCCTTGACGCTTCTGGCCGGCGGCATTGCCCTCGCC
>NZ_JASATH010000165.1:0-18878 GCF_038440215.1 Inquilinus sp. OTU3971
CCCCCCCACACCCCTCCCCCCTGCCCCCTCCCGCAAGGGGAGGGGGGACTTGTCTGGTTTTGGCCGGCGTTTGAGAGCGGCCTTAACGATCACCCGCCCACTTGGAGTCAGGCACCACCACCAGCTTGCCGACGAAGCCCTTGGCCATGAAGTCGGCCTGGGCGCGGTGGAAGTCGGACAGGCGGTAGACCCCGCCGACCAGCGGCTTCAGCTTGCCCTCCTCGATGTAGCGCACCAGCCGCCGGAAGGCGCCGCGGGTGCCCTGGGACGAGCCGTGCAGCTCCAGGTGCTTCAGATACATCGTCCGGAGGTCCAGCTGCACCACCGGCCCGGCGATGGCGCCGGCGGTGGTGTAGCGCCCCTCCGGCCGCAGGATGCGCAGCAGGTCGTTGAACATCGCCCCGCCGACCAGATCGGCGACGACGTCGATCGGCCGCCCCTTGGTCGCGCGTTCGACCGCCGAGACCAGGTCGCCGGCATCGCGGGTGACCACCGCCTCGGCGCCGATCGCCAGCACCGCCTCCTCCTTGCCGCGGCCGACCACGGCATAGGGGATGGCGCCGCGGGCGCGGCACAGCTGGACGATGCCGGAGCCGACGCCGCCTGAGGCGCCTGTGACCAGCACGCGCTCGCCCGCCGCCACCCGGGAGCGATCCAGCATGTGCTCGCCGGTCAGGTAGGCGCAGCAGAAGGTGGCCAGCTCGACATCGCTCATCGGCGTGTCGACGCGATGGGCGTGGTCGGCCGGCAGCGCCATGTACTCGGCATAGCCGCCGTCGCGGCCATGGCCCATGTAGTCGATGTCGGCCAGGCTGTCGTCGTCGCGGTTGTAGAGGCTGAAATCGACCATCACCCGTTCGCCGATCCGCGCTTCCGGCACGCTCGCGCCGACCGCGACGATGCGGCCGACCGTGTCGGTGCCCTGGATGCGCGGAAAGGTCAGGGTCGACCGGTCGCCGCGGCCGCGCCAGCTCGACACCGCCTCCGGATCCGCCTCGGTGCCGTAGGCGCCTTCGCGGACCCAGACATCGGTGTTGTTCATGCCGCAGGCGGCGACCTCGATCAGCACCTCGCCCGCGGCCGGCTTCGGCACCGGCACGTCGTCGCGATGGACCAGCTTGTCGGGCCCGCCATGGCCGGTCAGGACCACGGCGCGCATGGTGGCGGGGATGGTTTCGGCAATCATGACGTCGCTCACAGCTCCCTCGCCACCGACTCGACCGCGCCGGCCACGGCCTTGACCACGATGTCGGCCTCGTCGCGGGCCAGGCACAGCGGCGGGGCGAAGCCCAGGATGTCGCCCTGCGGCAGCGCTCGGGTGATCACGCCGCGGGCCAGCGTCGCCGCATAGATCCGCGGGCCGACCTTCAGCGCCGGGTCGAAATACACCCGGTCGTCCTTGTCGGCCACGAACTCGACCGCTGCCGCAAGGCCCTCGCCGCGCACCTCGCCGACGATGCGGTGGCCGGCCAGGGCGTCGGTCAGCGCCTGCTTGAAATAGGCGCCGGTCAGCTTCGCGTTCTCGACCAGCCCCAGGCTGTCGACCAGCTCCAGATTGGCGATCGCCGCGGCGGTGCACAGCGGGTGCGAGGAATAGGTCCAGCCATGGCCGATGGCGCCGAGCGCGTCGGACCCCTCCTCCAGGATCTTCCACACCTTCTCCGACACGATCACGCCGGACAGCGGCGCATAGGCCGAGGTCAGGCCCTTGGCGATGGTGATCAGGTCCGGCCGGATGCCGTAGTGGTCCGATCCGAACATCGACCCCAGCCGGCCGAAGCCGGTGATCACCTCGTCGGCGATCAGCAGCACGTCGTATTTGGTGAGGACCGCCTGGATCTTCTCCCAATAGCCGGCCGGCGGTGGCACCAGCCCGCCGGTGCCCAGGATCGGCTCGCCGATGAAGGCGGCCACCGTCTCCGGCCCCTCGGCCAGGATCAGCTCCTCCAGCCGGTCGGCGCAGGCTTGGGCGAACTGCTCCTCGCTCAGCGACCGGTCCTCGCGGCGGTAATAGTAGGGCGCGTCGGTGTGCAGCACCTGGGCCAGCGGCAGGTCGAAGGCCTTGTGGAACAGCTCGAGCCCGGTGAGGCTGCCGGTCATCAGGCCGGAGCCGTGATAGCCGCGCCAGCGCGAGATGATCTTCTTCTTCTCGGGCCGGCCCAGGACGTTGTTGATGTACCAGACCAGCTTGACGTTGGTCTCGTTGGCGTCGGAGCCGCCGAGGCCGAAGAACACCCGCGACATGCCGGCCGGCGCCCGGTCGATGATCATCTTGGCCAGGCGGATCGACGGCTCGCTGCCGTGCCCGACATAGGCGTGGTAATAGGCCAGCTCATGCGCCTGGGCGGCGATCGCGTCGGCGATCTCGCGCCGTCCGTAGCCGACATTGACGCAGTACAGGCCGGCGAAGGCGTCCAGGCTGCGCTTGCCGTCGCGGTCGGTGATGTAGACGCCCTCGCCGCCGGTGATGATCCGGTTCGGCGTCTCGCCGCGCGCATGGGCCGCCATATGGGTCGAGGGATGGAAGAAGTGGTCGCGATCCCAGGCGTCGAGTTCGTTGCCGCGAAGGGCCATCGGAGGTCTCCTTGTACGAAGGGGCAGCGTTTATGTCGTCGAGCCCACCAAAACCGTCATTACGAGGAGGCGAAGCCGACGAAGCAATCCAGGGGCCACGCCAAACGGCCCTGGATTGCTTCGCTGCGCTCGCAATGACGATCTTTTCATGGACTCGTCGGTATCAGGCCGCGTCGAGGCAGAGGTATTTGAGCTCGGTGAAGGCCTCGATGCCGTGGCGCGAGCCTTCGCGGCCGAGGCCGGACTGCTTGGCGCCGCCGAACGGGATCGGGGCGCCGGTGATCTTCACCCGGTTGACCGCGACCATGCCGTAGTCCAGGGCGCGGCCCAGCCGCAGCATGCGGGCGCCGTCGCGGGTGACGACATAGGCCACCAGCCCGTATTCGGTGTCGTTGGCGCGGGCGATCACCTCGTCCTCGGCATCGAAGGCGGTGACGGCGGCGACCGGGGCGAAGGTCTCCTCGCGCATGATCGCGGCATCGTCCGGCACGTCGGCCAGCACGGTCGGGGCGAAGAACAGCGGCCCGGCGGCGTGGACGTCGCCGCCGGCCAGGCAGCGGGCGCCGCGGGCCACGGCGTCCTGGACATGCTCCGCCGCCTTGGCCACGGCGCGGCTATGCATCAGCGGCCCGATCTCGGTCCCGGCGTCGAGGCCGTTTCCGACTTTGAGCGCCGCCACCCGCCTGGCAAAGGCGTTGCAGAAGGCGGCATAGACCGGCCGCTCGACATAGATCCGGTTGGCGGCCAGGCAGTCCTGGCCCGAGGTGGCGAATTTGGCGTCGATCGCGATCGACACGGCGCGGTCGAGATCGGCATCGGCGAAGACGATCAGGGGCGCGTGGCCGCCCAGCTCCAACTGCAGCCGCTTGATCGTCGGGGCGCAGCGCTCGGCGATCAGCCGGCCGATCCCGGTCGACCCGGTGAAGCTGACCGCCCGCACCCGCTTGTCGGCGCAGATCCGGCCGACGATCGGCTCCGGGTCGCCCGTGACGATGTTCAGCACCCCGGCCGGGATGCCGGCACGCTCCGCCAGCTCGGCCAGGGCCAGGGCCGACAGCGGGGTCTGCGACGACGGGTGCGCCACCACGGTGCAGCCGGCGGCCAGGGCGGCCGCGGCCTTGCGGGTCAGCATGGCGCAGGGGAAGTTCCAGGGCGTGGCGACGCCGACGACGCCCAGCGGTTCGCGCCGCACCATCATCTCGGCGCCGGGCAGGTGGCTGGTGACGGATTCGACGTTGAGGCGCTTGGCCTCCTCGGCGAACCATTCGACGAAGCCGGCGCCGTAATCGATCTCGCCGCGCGATTCCGCCAGCGGCTTGCCCTGCTCCAGCGTCATCAGCAGGGCCAGGTCCTCCTTGGCCGCCAGGATCCGGTCGAACCAGTTGCGCAGCTTCGCCGCCCGCTCCTGCGGCAGCAGCGCCCGCCAGGCCGGGAAGGCGGCCTCGGCGGCGGCGATGGCGCGGTCGGCCTCGGCCGCGCCCAGCCGCGCCACCCGGGCGACGGTGACGCCGGTGGCGGGGTCGGCGACCTCGAACACCGCGCCATTGGCGGCGGCGGTCCAGCGGCCGTCAACATAGGCCAGCTCGCGCAGCAGCCGGCGATCGGTCAGGCGGCCCAGCGCGTCGTGCTGGCTGGGCCGGGTGGCGAGGGCGGTCATTGGCTGAGCCTCCGTCAAGGGCGAGGCCGCCAGGGTAGGGGCAGGGCAGGGGAGAAGGAGGCTGTTTGCGGGGATGCGGGGAGACCAAGTCTCTCCGGGCGAAGGGGCGCCGAGAGAGTCTCTCTCGCCTATGTCCCGTCAGCCCCCGCCAGTACCTCCACCGGCACCGTCACGTCGTCCTTCACTGTGCGGGTGACGATGTAGGTGAAGTAGCGGTCGATGCCGATCTCCTCCTGCAGCAAACGGTCGATCAGCCGCTGATAGCCGTCGATGTCGCGCGCCACCACCTTCAGCAGATAGTCGATGCCGCCGCCCAGCGACCAGCAGGCCACCACCTCAGGCACCGCTTTCACCGCCCGCTCGAACCGGTCGAAATCGGCCTGGCGGTGGGCGCCCAGCGTGATCTCGACGAACACCATGGCGAAGGGCGCGATCCGGCGCAGCGCCAGCCGGGCATGGTAGCCGGAGATCACGCCCTCGCGCTGCAACCGGTGCAGCCGGGTCCAGCACGGCGTCGGCGACAGCCCGACCTTCTCGGCCAGGGCTAGCTTGGTGATGCGCCCGTCGCGCTGGATCTCGGCCAGGATGCGCAGGTCGATCGGGTCGAGCTTGACGGAGGACATGGCCGAAACCATGCCGGTGTGCAAATCGGGTTGTCAATTGAACTGATCTTGGATCACAGTCTAATCATGACAATGTGGCAGCCCGACGCCGCCGCCCTGCGGCGGCCCGCCTATCTCTCCCTGGCCGACCAGATCGCGCGGGCGATCTCGGACGGGCGGCTGCAGCCGGGGGAGCGGCTGGCGACCCACCGGCACATGGCCGAGACGCTGGACCTGTCGGTGCAGACCGTCAGCCGCGCCTATGAGGAGCTGATCCGCCGCGGCCTGATCTCCGGCGAGACCGGGCGCGGCACCTTCATCCGCCCGCCGCAGCGCGAGCCCGTCCCGCCGTACATTCCCGAGCGGCTGAGCGAGGTCATCGACCTGTCGATCCTGAAGCCGGTGGTGTGCGAGACCCGCCACATCGACGCGATGAAGGCGGCGCTGCACGCCCTGGCGGACGACCTGCCGCATTCCGCCGTGCTGTCCTTCCGCCCGAACACCCTGTTCGCCCGCCACCGCCGGGTGGCGCAGGCCTGGCTGCGCGAGCATTGCGGGGTCGAGGCCACGCCCGCCACCATCCACCTGACCAACGGCGCCACCTCAGGCATGACCATCGCCTTGATGGCCGCGGCCCCGCCCGGGTCGACCGTGGTGACCGAGGCGGTCGGCCACCACACGCTGGTGCCGTTGGCCGCCTATCTCGGCCTGCGGCTGCGCGGCGTGGCGATCGACGCCGAGGGCGTGATCCCGGAGGCGCTGGACGAGGCCTGCAGCGAGGGCGATGTCCGCGCCCTGTTCGTGATGCCGAACCCGATCAACGCCACCGCCAGCCTGATGGGCGAGGCGCGGCGGGCCGAGATCGTCGAGGTCGCGCGCCGCCACGGGCTGCAGATCATCGAGAACGACGTGCTGGCGCCGCTCTTGAGCGAGCGGCTGCCGCCGCTGGCCGCCCTGGCGCCGGAGCGCACGCTCTACGTCACCACCTTCACCAAATGCGTGATGCCGGGGCTGCGCGCCGGCTATCTGGTGGTGCCGGACCGGCTGTGCCCGTCGGTTGCCAACCGCAGCCTGGTGACCAGCTGGATGGCCACTGGGCTGATCGCCGAGCTGGCCGCCCGCTGGGTCGAGAACGGCACGGCGGCGGAGCTGGTGCGCTGGCAGGTCGAGGCGATTCGCGGCCGCCAGGCGATCGCCGCCGAGCTCCTGGCCGGCATCCCGCACAAGGCCCATCCGGAGGGGCTGCATGTCTGGCTGCCGCTGGGCGAAGGGCGGTCGGAGGAGGAGTTCGTGTCGCATGCCCGGCTGCAGGGCGTGGCGATCGCGCCCGGCGCTTCTTTTGCCATCGAGGGCGGCATGGACCGGCAGCCGGCGGTGCGCATCTCGGTCGGCTCGACCACACCCGAGCAGCTGCGCGACGGGCTGAAGATCGTCGTCAACCTGCTGCAGGGCGAGCCGGAACCGGTGCTGCTGGCGATGTAGGAATCGGCAAGCCGCCGCCTAAGAAATCATCACGTCGGGTCAAATTGTACTGATTTGTTTTTCCATTTGACATGATTTTGTCTCCCTTCCATCGTTGGCGGCAACAGAGGCCCGTCGCCGCAACAGGGAGAGCGACTTGGCGAACTCCGCATCCGACCCGTGCATCAGCGTCGAGGGCGTGACCAAGCGCTTCGGGCCGCTGACCGTCCTCAACGACCTGAATTTCACCGTGAAGCCGGGCGAGAAGCTGGCTCTGATCGGGCCGTCCGGCTCGGGCAAGACCACCATCCTGCGCATCCTGATGACGCTGGAGGAGATCAACGGCGGCCTGATCCGCATCGAGGGCGAGCCGCTGTTCCACATGCAGCGGAACGGCGGGCTGGTGGCGGCCGATGAGCGCCACCTGCACAGGATGCGCGCCAAGATCGGCATGGTGTTCCAGCTGTTCAACCTGTTCCCGCACAAATGCGTGCTGGACAACGTGACCCTGGCGCCGATCCTGACCAACGGCGTCGACCGCAAGACCGCCGAGGCCCGGGCGATGGAACTGCTCGAGCTGGTCGGCATGGCGGAGAAGGCCAAGGCGATGCCGGCGCAGCTGTCCGGCGGCCAGAAGCAGCGCGTGGCGATCGCCCGCGCTTTGGCGCTGAAGCCGAAGATCATGCTGTTCGACGAGGTCACCTCGGCGCTCGACCCCGAGCTGGTCGAGGAGGTGCTGAACGTCATGCGCCGCCTGGCCGCCGAGACCGACATGACCATGCTGCTGGTCACCCACGAGATGAGCTTCGCCCACGACTTCGCCGACCGGGTCCTGTTCTTCGACCGCGGCCGGATCGTCGAGGAGGGGCCGCCGGACGAGATCTTCCGGCACCCGCGCGAGGAGCGGACCCAGACCTTCCTCAAGAAGATCATCGCCGCCGGCCAACGGATCTGATCCTCGCCGGGGCAGCACCGCAAACGAGAGAACAGGAGAGGCAGAAATGAACAAAGGATTTTGCGCGCGTCTGGTCCTGGCCGCCGCGTCGGCCGTGGCCCTGGCGCAGCCGGCCGCGGCCGACACGCTGGACAATCTGAAGGAGCAGGGCTTCGCCCGCATCGCCATCGCCAACGAGCCGCCCTTCACCGCGGTGGCAGCGGACGGCAAGGTCTCCGGCGCCGGGCCGGACGTGGCGCGCGAGGTGTTCAAGCGCATGGGCGTGGCCGACGTCGTCGCCTCGATCTCGGAATACGGCGCCATGATCCCCGGCCTGCAGGCGCGCCGCTTCGACGCGGTCACCGCCGGCCTGTTCATGAAGCCGGAGCGCTGCCGCGCCGTGGCCTATTCCCAGCCGATCCTGTGCGACGGCGAGGCCTTCGCGGTGAAGAAGGGCAACCCGTCGAACTTCCAGAGCTACGCCGACATCGCCGCCAATGCGGACGCCAAGATCGGCGCGCCGGGCGGCGGCACCGAGGAACGGCTGGCACTGGAGGCCGGGGTGCCGCGTGAGCGGGTGATCGTGGTGCCGGACGGGCAGAGCGGCATCAAGATGCTGCAGGACGGCCGCATCGACGTCTATTCGCTGCCGATCCTGTCGATCCAGGACCTGCTGAAGAAGGCCAGCGACCCGAACATCGAGATGGTCGGGCCGGTGAAGAACGCGCCGGTCTATTGCGACGGCGCCGCCTTCCGCAAGCAGGACACGGCGCTGCGCGACGCCTTCGACAAGGAGCTGGCGGCGCTGAAGCAGTCCGGCGAGTTCGCCAAGATCGTCGAGTCCTACGGCTTCTCGGCCAAGGCCGCGCTCGAGACCAACCGCGACGCGATGTGCGGCGGCCCGAACTGACCACCCTTGTCCGTCATTCCCGCGAAAGCGGGAACCTCTGTCCGATCGTTCGGTCGCGAGATCCCCGCTTTCGCGGGGATGACGGTCAGAAATGGAATGATATCCGCACGATGACTCCGCCACGACGAGCCGCCGCATGAACCAGTGGGAAGGCTATCTCGGGCTGATCCTGCAGGGCGCCTGGGTGACCATCGAGCTGACCGTGCTGGGCTGCGCCCTGGCGCTGGTGGTTGCCTTCCTGGCCGGGCTGGGACGGCTGTCGTCGAACTTTGCTGTCCGGGCGCTGGCCACGACCTATGTCGAGTTCTTCCGCGGCACCTCGATCTTCGTGCAGCTGTTCTGGGTCTATTTCGTGCTGCCGCTGGCCGGGTTCGAGATGAGCCCGCTGCAGGCCGGCGTGCTGGCCCTCGGCCTCAATGTCGGGGCCTATGGGGCGGAGGTGGTGCGCGGCGCCGTGCAGTCGATCGGGCGCGAGCAGCGCGAGGCCTGCGTCGCCCTCAACCTGACCCGGCGGCAGAGCCTGTGGCACGTCATCCTGCCCCAGGCCTTCGTGCTGATGCTGCCGACCTTCGGCAACAACGCCATCGAGCTGTTGAAGGCCACCGCCGTGGTGTCGCTGATCTCGCTGACCGACCTGACCTTCCAGGCCCAGATCGTGCGGGCCCAGACCGGCAGCACCGCCTTCCCCTTCCTCACCATCCTGGTGATCTATTTCGCGCTGGCGATGCTGATCTCGGTCGGGGTGCGGGCGCTGGAGCGCCGCCTGGCCCGCGGCCTCGACGGCGTGCGGAGCTGAGCCATGGATTGGGACTGGGCCTTCGTCGCCGAGATCCTCCCGACCCTGATCGAGGGCGTGAAGATCACCATCCTGGCCACCATCCTCGGCTACGCCCTGGCGGTGGTGCTGGGCCTCGGCCTCGCTTTGCTGCGCCGGACCCGCCGCCGCTGGCTGGCCCGCACCGTCGGCTTCCTGATCGAGTTCATCCGCGGCACGCCACTGCTCGTGCAGTTGTACTTCCTGTTCTACATCATGCCGGATCTCGGCCTGACGCTGTCGCCGCTGACCGCCGGGGTGATCGGCCTCGGCCTGCACTACGCCACCTACACCGCCGAGGTGTACCGCGCCGGCATCGACAACACCCCGCGCGGCCAGTGGGAGGCGGCGAAGGCCTGCAACCTGACGGCGGGGCAGAGCTGGCGCCATGTGATCCTGCCGCAGGCGATCCCGCCGATGATCCCGGCGCTGGCCAACTACTTCATCGCCATGTTCAAGGAGACGCCGCTGCTCTCCGCCATCACGGTCCTGGAGCTGATGAACCAGGCCCGCAGCGTCGCCAACTTCAACTACCGCTACCTGGAGCCGATGACGCTCGTCGGCGCCTTCTTCCTCGTCATCAGCCTGATCGCCGTGGTCGGCCTCCGCTTCCTGGAGCGCCGCTTCCGGCCGCTGCGCTGAGCCGGAGCCGACCATGCCCGAGATCGAACGGTCCACCCTGCCGCTCGGCTTCGACGACCGTCCGCTGCCGAAGCGGGTCGGCCTCGTCATCCTGGCGACCGACCACACCACCGAGCCGGATTTCCGCCGGATGGTGGCGAGCGACCGGATCGGCGTCTATGTCGCCCGCATCGCCTATGCCAACCCGACCACGCCGGAGAACCTCCGCCGGATGCAGCCGCGCCTCAGCGAGGGCGCCGGGCTGATCCTGCCGGAGGAGACGCTGGACCTGGTCTGCTACTCCTGCACCTCGGCCTCGGTGGTGATGGGCGACGATTCGGTCGAGGAGGCGATCCGCGAGGCCAAGCCGGGCATCACCGTGGTGACGCCGCCGCTGGCCGCGCGCCGGGGGCTGGAGGCGCTGGGCGCCCGCCGGATCGCGGTGCTGACCCCCTACACGGTCGAGACCAGCCGGCCGATGGCCGACTACTTCGCCGGCCATGGCTACGACATCGCCCGCTTCACTTGCCTCGGCCTCGACGACGACCGGCAAATGGCGCGGATCAGCCCGGACTCGATCGTGGCGGCGGCCGAGGCGGCAATGGCGCCGGACGCGGAGGCGCTGTTCATCTCCTGCACCGCCCTGCGCGCCGCCGGGGTGGTGGCGGAGATCGAGCGCCGGATCGGCAAGCCGGTGGTGACCAGCAACCTCGCCACCGCCTGGATGGCGCTGCGCCTGTGCGGCGACGACCGCCCCCGGCCGGATCTCGGTCGGCTGATGGGGTTGGCGGGGGCAGGGCGATGATGACCAGTGCATCCTATCTGGGTCCCCCCTCCCCCTGCGGGAGGGGGGTAGGGGGAGGGGGGGCCCTCCGCCGGAACCAGCCACGGCCCGTCGGAACGCCAAGGTCTATACCCATCGCACTCGCGCGCGGACGCGCGCAGACCCCTTCCCCAGCCCCCCTCCCGCAAGGGGAGGGGGGACAAAAAAGGGAGTGCCTGCGCTTTAAAGGCCCAGGCCGATGACCCACGCCGTCACTCTCGACACCATCCGCGGAGCCGCCCACCGTATCGCCGGGGAGGTGGTGCGGACGCCGCTGGTCCGCTCTGCCTCGCTGTCCGAGCGCGCCGGGGCGCCGGTGTTCCTCAAGCTGGAGACCCGGCAGACCACCGGCAGCTTCAAGCTGCGCGGCGCCACCAACGCCGTGCTGTCGCTGCCGCCCGAGGCGCGGAAGACCGGCATCGCCGCGGCCTCGACCGGCAATCACGGCCGCGGCCTGGCCCATGCCGCCGCCCGCCAGGGCCTGCGCTGCGTCGTCTGCATGTCCGCCCTGGTGCCGGAGAACAAGGTCGCCGCGATCCGCGCGCTCGGGGCCGAGATCCGCATCGTCGGCCGGTCCCAGGACGACGCTCAAGGTGAGGTCGACCGGCTGGTGGCGGAGGAGGGCTTCACCGCCATCCCACCCTTCGACCATCCCGACGTGATCGCCGGCCAGGGCACGATCGGTCTCGAGATCGTCGCCGACCTGCCCGAGGTGGCGCAGGTGGTGGTGCCGCTGTCCGGCGGCGGCCTGTTCGGTGGCATCGCCGCCGCGGTCAAGGCGCTGCGGCCGCAGGCCCGGATGGTCGGCGTGTCGATGGCGCGCGGCCCGGCGATGCGCGACAGCCTCGCCGCCGGCCGCCCGGTCGCGGTCGAGGAGCTGCCGACCCTGGCGGATTCGCTCGGCGGCGGCATCGGCCTGGACAACCGCCACAGCTTCGCTTTGGCCCGCGACCTGCTGGACGAGGCCGTGCTGCTGACCGAGGCCGAGATCGCCGCTGCGATCGACCACGCCTATGCGGCGGAGCAGGAGATCGTCGAGGGCGGCGGCGCGGTCGGCATCGGCGCCCTCTTGGCCGGCAAGCTCGCCGTATCCGGCCCGACCGTCCTGGTGCTGTCCGGCCGCAACATCGACATGGCGCTGCACCGCAAGATCGTCAGCGGCGCCTGGGAGGAGACACCGTGCCCCGCATGACCATCGTGACGGAGGCGGAGCTGCGCCGCGCCGTCCCGCTCGACCGCGACGCCGTCGCCTGCGTCGAGCAGGCGTTCCTGGCGCTGGCCACCAAGGCCGTGGCGATGCCGCCGATCCTGCGCCTCGACATTCCGGAGCATCGCGGCGAGGTCGACGTCAAGACCGCCTATGTGCCCGGCCTGGACGGCTTCGCCATCAAGATCAGCCCGGGCTTCTTCGACAACCCGAAGCTGGGCCTGCCCAGCACCAACGGGCTGATGGTGCTGTTCAGCGCCAGGACCGGGCTGGTCGACGCCGTGTTCCTGGACAATGGCTACCTGACCGATGTCCGCACCGCGGCCGCCGGGGCGGTGGCGGCCCAGCACCTGTCGCGCCCGGAGTCGCGGGTGGCGGCGATCTTCGGCGCCGGGGTGCAGGCGCGGCTGCAGCTCAAGGCCCTGACCCTGGTGCGGCCGATCGCCGAGGCCCGGATCTGGGCTCGCGATCCCGACCGGGCGCAGGCCCTGGCGGCCAGGCTGTCGGACGAGCTGGGTCTCGCCGTCCACGCCGAGGCGGCGCCGCAGGCCGCGGTCGACGGCGCCGACATCATCGTCACCACCACCCCGGCGGCCGAGCCGATCCTGCGGGCGGAGTGGCTGGCGCCCGGCCAGCACGTCACCGCCATGGGATCGGACGCCGAGCACAAGAACGAGCTGGACCCGGCGATCCTCGCTAAGGCGGATCTCTACGTCGCCGACAGCCTGGCCCAGACGCGCCGGCTGGGCGAGCTGCACCATGCCATCGCCGCCGGCACCGTGGCCGCCGACGCCGTCTTCCCCGAGCTCGGCGCCGTCATCGCCGGCACCGCGCCCGGCCGTCCCTCCGCCGCCGCCATCACCGTCGCGGACCTGACCGGCACCGGCGTCCAGGACACCGCCATCGCCACCCTGGCCCGCGGCCGCGTCGCCGCCGCCGGGGTCGGCACATCCTTCGAAAGCTGAGAGGCACAGCATGTCCGTAGAGCTCAACTTCAGCCGCGAGGAATATGCCGCGCGGCTCGCCAAGACCCGTGCCGCCATGGCCCGCCGGGGCATCGACCTGCTGTGGGTCAGCGACCCGTCGAACATGGCTTGGCTGACCGGTTATGACGGCTGGTCCTTCTATGTCCATCAGGGCGTGCTGGTGCCGCCGGAGGGTGAGCCGATCTGGTACGGCCGCGGCCAGGACGCCAACGGCGCCAAGCGCACCGCCTACCTGGCCCATGACAACATCATCGGCTATCCGGACCATTACGTGCAGTCGACCGAGCGGCACCCGATGGACCGGCTGGCCGACATCATCGACTCGCGCGGCTGGGGCCGGCTGTCGATCGGCGTCGAGATGGACAATTACTGGTTCTCGGCCGCCGCCTTCGCCTCGCTGCAGCGCCATCTGCCGAATGCCCGCTTCGCCGACGCCACCGCGCTGGTGAACTGGCAGCGCGCGGTGAAGAGCCCGCAGGAGCTGGACTACATGCGCAAGGCCGCGCGCATCGTCGAGGCGATGCATAGGCGGATCGTCGAGACCGTCGAGCCCGGCCTGCGCAAGAACGACCTGGTGGCCGAGATCTACGACGCCGGCATCCGCGGCGTGGAAGGGTTCGGCGGCGACTATCCGGCGATCGTGCCGCTGCTGCCCTCGGGCGCGGACGCCTCGGCGCCGCACCTGACCTGGGACGACAAGCCGATGCGGTCGGGCGAGGGCACCTTCTTCGAGATCGCCGGCTGCTACAAGCGCTACCACTGCCCGCTGTCGCGCACGGTGTTCCTGGGCAAGCCGACCCAGGCCTTCCTCGACGCCGAGAAGGCGGTGCTGGAGGGGATGGAGGCGGGCTTAAGCGCCGCGCGGCCCGGCAACACCTGCGAGGACATCGCCAACGCCTTCTTCGCGGTCTTGAAGACGTACGGCATCGTCAAGGACAACCGCACCGGCTACCCGATCGGCCTCAGCTACCCGCCCGACTGGGGCGAGCGCACCATGAGCCTGCGCCCCGGCGACCGCACCGTGCTGGAGCCCGGCATGACCTTCCACTTCATGACCGGGCTGTGGCTGGAGGAGATGGGGCTGGAGATCACCGAGAGCATCGCCATCACCGACACCGGCGTAGAGATCCTGGCCGACGTGCCGCGCCAGCTCTTCGTCAAGCCATGACGGTTGCCGAGCTTCCGCCCTCGCCGATCGTCCCCTCGGTCGATTTCGACCGCGACGGGGTGCAGCACGGCACGCTGCGCCTGCCCTACAGCCGGGACGATTCCGCCTGGGGCTCGGTGATGATCCCGGTCGCCGTGATCCGGAACGGGGAGGGGCCGACCGCGCTCCTCACCGGCGCCAATCACGGCGACGAATATGAGGGGCCGATCGCCCTGTTCGATCTGGCGCGGACGCTGGACCCGGCTCAGATTCGTGGCCGGGTGATCATCGTCCCGGCGATGAACTATCCGGCCTTCCGGGCCGGCACCCGCACTTCGCCGATCGACAAGGGCAACCTGAATCGCAGCTTCCCGGGCCGGCCGGACGGCACGCCGACGCAGAAGATCGCCGACTATTTCCAGCGCCACCTGCTGCCGCTGGCCGACATCGTGCTCGACTTCCACTCCGGCGGCCGGACGCTCGACTTCGTGCCCTTCGCCGCCGCCCACATCCTGCCCGACAAGGAGCAGGAGGCGCGGTGCTTCGCGGCGGTCGAGGCGTTCTCTGCCCCCTGGTCGATGCGGATGCTGGAGATCGATGCCGTCGGCATGTACGACACCGCGGCCGAGGCGGCGGGCAAGGTCTTTGTCACCACCGAGCTCGGCGGCGGCGGCAGCGCCACGGCGCGCACGGCGGGGATCGCCAGGCGCGGCGTGCGCAACCTGCTGCGCCACGCCGGCATCCTGCAGGGCGAGGTCGAGCGCGCGCCCAGCCGCTGGCTCGACATGCCGTCCGCCGACTGCTTCCGCTTCGCCGAGCAGGATGGCATGGCCGAGACCTGCGTCGACCTCGGCGACCCGGTGCGCAAGGGCGACGTGATCGCCCGCATCCACCCGGTCGACCGCACCGGCCAGGCGCCGGCGGAGTACCGGGCGGCGCTGGACGGCATCCTGGCGGCGCGGCATTTCCCGGGGCTGGTCAAGGCCGGCGACTGCCTGGCGGTGATCGGCACGGTGGAGGGGTAGAGGGGCGACGGGCTGGCGCCTCGCCGCGATCACAACACTGTCTCGAGCCGGCTGAAGCGGACCGGGAGGAACTCCCGGGCGTAGAGCGTCCCCGCCGCGTCCTTGTCGATGACCGTGAGGATCTGGGCGTCGGCGGGGCCTAGCGGCATGACCAGGCGGCCGCCCGGCCGCAGTTGGTCCAGGAGCGCCGACGGTGGGTTGTCGGCGGCGGCCGTCACCATGATCCTGTCGTAGGGCGCATGCTCGGCCCAGCCGCGGGAGCCGTCGCCGATGCGGATGCCGATGTTGGACGCGCCGAGCCGGCGCAGGCGCAGCCCGGCCTCGCCGGCCAGCTCCTCGACGATCTCGACGCTCCAGACCCGGGCCGCGAGCTCCGCCAGCACCGCGGCCTGGTAGCCGAGGCCGGTGCCGACCTCCAGCACCACCTCGTCCGGTTCGGGGGCCAGCAGGTCGGTCATCAACGCGCAGATGAAGGGCTGCGAGATCGTCTTGTCGAAGCCGATCGGCAGCGGCCCGTCGTGATAGGCGACGGCCGCGAGCTCCAGCGGGACGAAGAGGTGCCGCGGCACGCGTCCCATCGCCGCCAGCACCCGCCCGTCGAGCTTGGCGCGGCCGAGTTCGTCGCTCATCAGATCCGCATGGATCGCGATCACCTCGACCATGTGCCGGCGCAGGATCGCGAAGTGCTGCTCGTCCATCGGCTTCATGGTCGGCGGGCCTTGTGCCGGTCCAACGTGCCTTCGGAGTATCCCGCCGAGCGGGTGCGAAGGTCCATAAGCATGCACGGCCTCGCCTGATGTGGTGGCGGCAAGCCGTCGCAGCGATCGCATATGACGCCTTTGTCGGGCCTGCCGGCAGATGCCATATCGATGGCCGGAGCAACGATGGAGTTCCGCCGCCGTGCAGCCCGACCTGTTCGGCCCGCCGCCGCTCGCCGGCCTGTCGACCGTCGAGGGCATCGTCACGCCGGAGGAGGAGCGGTGGCTGGCTGCGGCGGTCGATGCCGCGGAGCTGTCGCCGTTCCGCTACCAGGGCTGGGAAGGCCGGCGCCTGACCGCCACTTTCGGCTGGCGCTATGATTTCGAGGACGGCAGCTTCCGGCCGGCAGAGCCGATGCCGGACTGGCTGTTGCCGCTGCGGGAGAAGGCCGCCCGCTTCGCCGGGCTGGGGCCGTCCGATCTCGCCCAGGCGCTGCTGATCCGCTACGACCCCGGCGCCGGCATCGGCTGGCATAAGGACCGGCCGGTGTTCGAGCATGTTGTCGGCGTGTCGCTCGGCGCTGCGGCGACCATGCGCTTCCGCCGCCGCCGGCCGGAGGGCGGCTTCGACCGCCGGTCCGTGCCGCTGGCGCCGCGCTCGGCCTACCACCTCTCCGGCGAGGCCCGGCACGGCTGGGAGCACAGCCTCCCGGAGATGGATGCGACCCGCTGGTCGGTCACTTTCCGCAGCCTGTCTGGACGCAGCCTGTCTGGCCGGCGCTGATGGACCGCACCGGCGTGCAAGACCGGCGCAGTGCCGGCCGGTACCGTCCTTGGCATGGACACATCTCTCTCCGATCCGGGCCTCTGGCGCCCGCTGGCCGCGCTGCTCCTGGCGTCGTCGGTCGTCATGGGCAGCCCGGGCCCGTCGACGATCAGCGTCACCGCGGTCGGCGCCTCCTTCGGCATCCGCCGCTCGCTGCCCTATGCCGCCGGGCTGATCGCCGGGACGGTCGCGGTGCTGCTGGCGGTGGCGGCCGGGGTGGTGGCGCTGGTGACGTCGATCCCGCATGGCGCCGTCGCGCTGGGCATCCTGTCGGCCGCCTACATCCTCTATCTGGCGTTCAAGATCGCAACGGCCCCGCCGCTCGGCGGCCGGGGCGGGCCGGCGGCCGCGCCCGGCTTTCTCGGCGGGTTCGGGCTCGCCATCGCCAACCCCAAGGCCTATGTCGCGATTGCTGCGGTGTTTGCCGGCACCACGGTCGTCGCCGGGAACAGCGGCCTCGACGCTGCGGTGAAGACGGCGGTGCTCGGCGGCATGGTCGTGCTGATCCACTTCTGCTGGCTGCTGGCCGGCGTCTCGCTGTCCCGTTGGCTGCACGACCCGGTGATTGCGAGGATCATCAACCTGGTCATGGCCGCGGCGCTGGTCGTCGTGACGGTGGTCGCCTTCCTCTAGCGCCGGGGATCGAGCAGGTCGCGCAGCCCGTCGCCGAACAGGTTGAAGCCCAGCACCGAGAAGGTGATGGCCAGGCCCGGGAACAGCGACAGCCAGATGTTGACGCCCAGGAAGTTGCGGCCGTCGCTCATCATCGCGCCCCATTCCGGCGTCGGCGGCTGGGCGCCGAGGCCGAGGAAGGACAGGCTCGCCGCGGTCAGCACCACGGTGCCGGCGGTCAGCGTCGCCTGCACGATGATCGGCCCCAGCGCGTTGCGCAGGATGTGCTGGAACAGGATGCGCCACAGCCCGGCGCCCAGGGCCCGCGCGGCCTCGGTGTATTCCACCTGCTTCAGCGCCAGGGCCAGGTTGCGCGACAGCCGGCCATAGACCGGGATCGAGAAGATGGCGATGCCGATCATCAGGTTGACCAGGCTGGTGCCGAGGATGCTGACGATCAGGATCGACAGCACGATCCCCGGGAAGGCGAACAGGATGTCCATCACCCAGATGATCGCCTGGTCGACCCGGCCGCCGGAATAGCCGGCCAGGAGGCCGAGCGGAATGCCGACCACCAGCGCGATGCCGACGCCCAGCACGATCTCCAACAGCGACAGCCGGGCGCCGTAAACGATGCGGGAATACAGGTCGCGGCCGTACTGGTCGGTGCCGAAGAAATGCTCGGCCGACGGCGGGCGCAGGGCCATGGCCAGCGACTGCTGCGTCGGGTCGTGGGTGGCCAGCAGCGGCGCCAGCAGGCCGGCCAGCACCAGCAGCAGCACCATGGCACCGCCGATCGTCAGGCTGCGGTGCCGGCGCAGGATGCGGCCCAGGCGCTTGGCCCGCGATGGGGCGGCCGGAAGGTCGTCGCTGTCGGCGAGGCTGGTCATGGTCCTAGTCGAAGCGGATGCGGGGGTTGATCGCGGCGATCAGCAGGTCGGCCAGGAAGTTCACCACCACCACCGAGGTTACGGTCAGCAGGGTGACGCCCTGGATGATCGGATAGTCGCGATAGCGCACGGCGTCGACCAGCAGGCGGCCGATGCCGGGCCAGTTGAACACGGATTCCGTGACCACCGCACCGCCCAAGAGGCCGCCGAAGTTCAGCCCGACGATGGTGACGATCGGGATCAGCGCGTTGCGCAGCGCGTGCTTGCGATAGATCACCCGCGGCCCCAGGCCCTTGGCGCGGGCGGTGCGGATATAGTCCTGGCCGATCACCTCCAGCATGCTCGACCGGGTCATGCGCGCGATCAGCGCTGCGGGCAAGAGGCCGAGGGCGACGGCGGGCATGACGTAGTTCTGCCAGCCGCCGGCGCCGAGCAGCGGCAGCCAGCGCAGCTGCACCGCGAACAGGTTCATCATCATCAGCGCCAGCCAGAAATTGGCCACCGAGGCGCCGCCGATCGCGGCGATCATCACCGCCTGGTCGGGCCAGGCGTTGCGGTAGACCGCCGCCAGCATCCCCGCGGCCACCCCGATCAGGATAGCGGCGGCGTAGCTGACCACGGCCAGCGACAGGGTGTAGGGGAAGCGCTCGCCGACCTCGTCGATCACCGGCTTCTTCGACTTGATCGACTCGCCGAAATCGCCCTGCACGGCGCGGCTCAGGAACAGCCCGTATTGCAGCAGGAAGGGCTGGTCGAGGCCGAGCCGCGTGCGCATGCCGTCGACCGCGTCCTGGGTCGCCTGCGGCCCGGCCATGATCCGCGCCGGGTCGCCGGGCAGCATCCGCACCGCGCCGAAGATCAGGAACGACACGCCGAGCAGGATCAGCGGCAGCGCCACCAGCTTGCGGGTCAGATAGGCCTTCATGCGCTTGCCGACCCGCACAACAGACGAGTCCCCCCTCCCCTTGCGGGAGGGGGGTAGGGGGAGGGGGCTCTCGACACCAGCGCCAGCGTGGCTTGTTGGGAGGAAAAAGGAGCCGTGCGAGACCGAACCGGCGTCTGCTTGATTGGCGACAAGGCCCCCCCCCCCC
>NZ_JASATH010000166.1:0-18852 GCF_038440215.1 Inquilinus sp. OTU3971
CGGCCCCCCCCCCGCTCCCCCTCCCGGCCCGCGCGGGCGGGCGGGCCCGATCCTTCCACCATCCGATCGAGACCATCGACCCATGATCTCCGCACGGCTGACCGTCGATCGCGACTTCGTCCTCTCCGACCTCGACCGCCGCGTCTTCGGCGCCTTCGTCGAGCATATGGGCCGCTGCGTCTATGGCGGCATCTACGAGCCCGGCCACCCGACCGCCGACGCAAACGGCTTCCGCGGCGACGTGCTGGAGCTGACCCGCGAGCTGGGGCCGACCATCATCCGCTATCCCGGCGGCAACTTCCTGTCCGGCTACAACTGGGAAGACGGGGTCGGGCCGGTGGAGCAGCGGCCGGTGCGCCGCGACCTGGCCTGGTCCTCGACCGAGACCAACCGCTTCGGCACCAACGAGTTCATGGACTGGGCCCGCGCCGCCGGGGTCGAGCCGATGCTGGGCGTCAATCTCGGCACCCGCGGGCCGGACGAGGCGCGCCGCTTCCTCGAATACTGCAACCATGCCGGCGGCTCGGCGCTGTCGGACCTGCGCCGGTCGCACGGCCACGGGGCGCCGCACGACGTCAAGTTCTGGTGCCTGGGCAACGAGATGGACGGACCCTGGCAGATCGGCGCCAAGACCGCCGAGGAATACGGCCGCGCGGCGCTGGAGACGGCCAAGGTGATGCGCTGGGTCGACCCGACTATCCAGCTCGCCGCCTGCGGCTCGTCCCACCGCAACATGGCGACCTACGGCGCCTGGGAATACGAGGTGCTGGACCACTGCTACGACCAGGTCGACTTCATCTCGCTGCACACCTACTTCAACAACAACGCCGATTCGGCGCCGGAGTATTTCGGCGTGATCGAGCTGATGGACGCCTTCATCAAGGAGGTGGCGGCGATCTGCGACGCGGTCGGGGCCAAGCGCCGGTCGCGCAAGAAGATCATGCTGTCCTTCGACGAGTGGAACGTCTGGTACAAGACCCACAAGATCGAGCACATGCGCAAGCCCGGCTGGCCCGAGGCGCCGCATCTGATCGAGGAGATCTACAACGCCGAGGACGCGCTGATCGTCGGCGGCGCGCTGATCGCCCTGATGAACAACGCCGACCGGGTGAAGACCGCCTGCATCGCCCAGCTGGTCAACGTCATCGGCCCGATCATGACCGAGACCGGCGGCGCCGCCTGGCGCCAGACCATCTTCCACCCCTTCGCCCTGGCCGCCCGGCATGGCCACGGGCGGGTGCTGCAGGCCAAGGTCGAATCGCCGGGCTACGCCGCCTTGTCCTGGCCGGAGATCCCGTATCTCTACGCCACCGTGGTCGACAACCCGGCCGACGGCACCACCACGGTCTTCGCCCTGAACCGCAGCCTGTCCGACCCGATGGACCTCGACGTCACGCTGCGCGGCCTGGGTGCCGACCGCCGGCTGGTGGAGGCGACGGAGATCCACCACGCCAACCTCAAGGCGGTGAACACCAGGGAGGCGCCGGACACCGTGGCGCCGGCGGCGAATCCCGACGTCTCGGTCGACGGCGAGCGGCTGCGGGCGAAGCTGAAGCCAGCCTCCTGGAACGTGATCGTGACCCGGGCCGCGCCGCGGGCGTAGTCTGGGCGGGGCGGGGCCGCGACTCTCGGCTTGACGCCGGGCGTGCGGCCCCTTATACGAACGCCCTCGTCCCGGCAGCAATGCCGGGCCATTGTTTTTGACCGTGTTTCGAGGATAGACCCATGGCGCGACGCTGCCAGGTGACCGGCAAGGGCGTGATGAGTGGCAACAATGTCAGCCACGCCAAGAACAGGACCCGCCGGCGCTTCCTGCCGAACCTGCAGACCACGTCGCTGGTCTCGGAGGTGCTCGGCGTTTCGGTGCGCCTGCGCCTGACCACGAACGGCATCCGCACCATCGAGCACCGCGGCGGCCTCGACGGCTACCTCGCCGGCGCGCCGGACTCGGCCCTGGATGCCGAGCTGCGTGGCCTGAAGCACCGCATCATCAAGGCCCAGGCCGCCGCCCAGGCGGCCTGATCGATCCGCGCCAGCGGCCGCGCGAAGGACTGGAGAAAGCCCGCCCACGGTCGCGGGCTTTTTTCGTTGCCGGCCACCGGCATTGCGGGCCGGCCGATGTTCCCTTAATGCTCCGATCCTCAGAATCGAAGGGGGGATGCGGACCATGGGGATGACGCTCTATTCCGGGCCGCTGAGCCTGTTCTCGCGCAAGGTCGAGATCGCCCTGACCGAGAAGGGCCTGGCCCATGAGCGGATCATGGTGCCCTTCACCCAGACCGAGGGCTACCAGCCGAAGCACCCGGCGGTGCTGGCCGCCAACCCCAAGGGCCAGGTGCCGGTGCTGGTCGACGGCGACCTCGCCTTGTTCGATTCGACCGTGATCCTCGACTATCTCGAGGACGCCTATCCGACGCCCCCGCTGTTTCCGCGCGGCGCTGCGGACCGTGCCCTGTGCCGCCTGACCGAGCTGGAGGCCGACGAGATCGTGATGCCGGATGTCCGGCCGCTGATGCATCGCAGCGAGCCGCCCGACCCGGCCCGGCGCGAGGCGCAGGAGGCCGGCGCCCGCCAAGCCGAGGAGACACTGCGCGGCCATTGGCGCCGGCTGGATGCCCGGCTGGCCGGCCGCGAGTTCTTCTTCGACTCACTGACCGTCGCCGACATCGCCCTGTTCATGACCGTGCTGTTCGCGCTGCGGCTGCATGGGCCGCGCCTGGATGGCGTCCCCGCCCTGGCGGCGTGGTACGAGGGCCTGTCCGCCCGCCCGGCCTTCGCCAAGGTCCTGAGCGAGGTCGCCGCCGCCGACCGGGAATTGTCGCCGGCCCTCTTCGGATAGGCCGGCTCGCCCTACCGCCCCGTCCACACCGGCTTGCGCTTCTCGGCGAAGGCGCGGGCGCCTTCCAGCTGGTCCTCGCTGTCGTAGAGCGTCGCCACGGTCGGGAAGCCCCGGCGCATCACCTGGGCCAGCGCCGCCTGCACTGGCAGCGCCTCGCTTTCCCGCGCCACCTCCTTGATCGCGGCGAAGACCAGCGGCGGGCCGTCGGCCAGGTGGCGGGCCAAAGCGCGGGCGCGGTCCATCAGCTCCGCCGCCGGCACCACCTGGTTGACCAGGCCCCAGCGCGCAGCCTCCGCCGCCTCCATCCAGCGGCCGGTGTAGAGCAGTTCCATCGCCACGTGATAGGGGATGCGGCGCGGCAGCTTGATCGTGGCGGCATCGGCCAGGGTGCCGGCGTTGATCTCGGGCAGGGCGAACCGGGCATGGTCCGCCGCCAGGATCAGGTCGGCGGACAGCGCCAGCTCGAACCCGCCGCCGACCGCCATGCCGTTGACCGCCGCGATCACCGGCTTGTTCAGGCCCGGCAGCTCCTGCAGCCCGGCGAAGCCGCCGATGCCGTAATCCTCGTCCGGCCGGATGCCCTCCGCCGCCGCGGCCTTCAGGTCCCAGCCGGCGGAGAAGAAGCGGTCGCCGCCGCCGGTGACGATGGCCACGCGGAGATCCGGATCGTCGCGGAAGCGGGCGAAGACTTCGCCCATGCGGCGGCTGGTGGCGGCGTCGATCGCATTCGCCTTCGGCCGGTCCAGCACCACCTCGAGCACGGCGCCGTCGCGGGTGACGCGCAGCGGATCATCGGTCATCGGCTTCCTCCACCAGTCGCAGCAGGACATCGGCGGCCACGGCGCCACGCGGGGTAACGATCAGCGGATTGACGTCGAGCTCGGCCAGCCGACCGGCATGGGCCAGGGCAAAGTCCTGGACCGCCAGCACGGCGTCGACCGCGGCGTCGAGATCGCCCGGCGGCCGGCCGCGATGGCCGTCGAGCAGCTTCGCCACCTTGAGCGAGCGGATCGCCGCCGCGACCTCCGCCCTCGCGGCCGGCAACAGCAGGATCCGCCGGTCGCCGACCAGCTCGACCAGCGTGCCGCCGGAGCCGAGCACGAGATGCAGCCCGAGCAGCGGGTCGCGGCCGATGCCGACGATCAGCTCCGCCACCGCGCCGCCGATCATGCGCTCGACCAGCAGCGCCTCGCCCAGCCCGGCCAGCGCCGCGGCGGCGTCGCGCACCGCGGCGGCATCCGTCAGGTTCAGGCGCACGGCGCCGAGCTCGGTCTTGTGCGCGAGCTCGGCGCCCGTGGCCTTGAGCACGACCGGAAAGCCGATCGCTTCCGCCGCCGCCACCGCCTCGTCCGGCGACCGGACCAGCCGCCCCTCCGGCACCGGCACGCCCCGAGCAGCGAGGCGGCGCTTGCCCTGCCATTCCGACAAGGTGCGGACCGGGCCCGGCGCCAGCGGCACCGGCTCGGCCGGCAGCGGCGTCTCCACCTCCCGCAGGATGTCCCCCGCCTCCGCCGCGGCGGCGATGACGGCCAGCGCGTCGTCGATGCCGAGCAGCGGCGTGACGCCGGCCGCGACCAGGCGCTGCGCCTGGTCCTCCGGCAGCCCCTCGGGCAGGGACGCGACCAGCGCCGCCTTCCGGCCGGTCCGCTGCGACGCCGCGACCAGCGCCTCCAGCGACGGCAGCCAGTCGGCGTCGCTGCAGCAGTCGCCGCGCGGCAGGTCGAGCACCAGCAGCGTCAGGTCGAAATCCGCGGCCATCATCGCCGCGAAGGTCTCGGTCATGGCCGGGGCATTGGCCCAGATGAAGGTGTGGTAGTCGAAGGGATTCGACACCGTGACCAGCTCCGACACCGTCGCCGCCACCCGCGCCGTCTGGGCAGCGTCCAGCGGCCGGAAGCGCAGCCCGGTGCCGAGCGCGGCATCGGCGATCAGCGCCGCCTCCCCGCCCGAGCAGCTCATCGAGGCGATGTCACGGCCCGGCAGCGGACCGGCGACATGCAGCAGCTTCAGCGCCTCCAGCAGCACCGGCAGCGAGGCGACGCGGACCACGCCGATGCGGCGCAGGAAGGCGTCGGTCACCGCGTCGGCCCCGGCGAGGGAGGCGGTGTGGCTGAGGGTCAGCTGCGCCCCTTCCGCCGACCGGCCGGTCTTCAGCGCCAGGATCGGCACGCCCTGCCGCCGCGCCCGCGCCGCCGCCCGGGCCAAAGCGGCGGGCTCGGCCAGGCCCTCGATGTGCAGGCCGATGGCGGTGACGCGCGGGTCGTCGAGGAAAGCTTCGACCATCTCGGCCAGGCCGGCCACCGCCTGGTTGCCCAGGGTCGCGACATAGGCGATCGGCAGGCCGCGGCGCTGCATGGTCAGGTTGATGGCGATGTTGCTGGACTGGGTGACCAGCGCCACGCCGCGCTCCACCCGCTGGCCGCCATGCTGGTCGGGCCACAGCAACACGCCGTCGAGATAGTTGATCACGCCGTAGCAGTTCGGGCCCAGCACCGGCATGGCCCCGGCCGCCGCGACCAGCCGGGCCTGGAGATCCGCGCCCTCCCCGCCGGTCTCGGCGAAGCCGGAGGCGTAGCAGACCGCCCCCCCGGCGCCGCGCGCGGCCAGCGCCGCCGTGACCTCGATCACGGCATGGCGGTTGATGCCGAGGAAGACGGCGTCGGGCGCGCCCGGCAGCTCGGCGACGGATCGGAAGGCGGGCAGGCCCTCGACCGTCTCGTGCTGCGGATGCACCGGCCAGATGTCGCCGGCGAAGCCCATGCGCCGGCTCTGCCGGATCACCTCCGCCGCCGGCTTGCCGCCGACCACCGCGATTGACCGGGGCCGCAGCAGCCGGGAGAGGTCGAAGCGTCGGGATTGCGCCATCCCCCTCACCCTCCCGTCGCCAACGCGACGGGCCCCTCCCTCTCCCCGAGGAGAGGGAAACCGGATCGCGCCCGACATCCCCTCTCCCCAGGGGAGAGGGAGGGACCCAAGCCGCAGGCTTGGGAGGGTGAGGGGGTGGCTCCGCCGTGGCAGGAAGCGTGCACGATCACGCCCCCAGCGGCCGCAGCAGATCCCGGGTGATGATGTGGCGCTGGATCTCGCTGGTGCCGTCCCAGATCCGCTCCACCCGCGCGTCGCGCCAGAAGCGCTCGATCGGCAAATCGTCCATCAGCCCCATGCCGCCATGGATCTGCAGCGCCGCGTCGGTGACCCGGCCCAGCATCTCCGAGGCAAAGAGCTTGGCCTGGCTGATCACCCGGTTGGCGTCCTGCCCCTGGTCGATGCGCCAGGCGGCGGACAGGGTCAGCCAGTCGGCCGCGTCGATCTCGGTGATCATGTCGGCCAGCTTGAAGCCGGTGCCCTGGAAGCGGCCGATCGGCTGGCCGAACTGCTTGCGCTGGGCGGCGTAGGACAGCGCCAGGTCGAAAGCGCGGCGGGCGCGGCCGACGCACATCGCCGCCACGGTCAGGCGGGTGGCGTGCAGCCAGGTGTTGGCCAGGTCGAAGCCCCGCCCCTCCTCGCCCAGCATCTGGTCCGCCGGCACCCGGCAGTCGTCGAAGGTCAGGGTGGCGTTGTGGTAGCCGCGGTGGGAGACGGAGGCGTAGCCGGGCCGGATCTCGAAACCCTTCGTGCCGCGGTCGACCAGCAGGCAGGAGATGCGCTTGCGCCCCGGCCCGTCATCGCCCGTGGCGACGAACAGGATGACGAAATCGGCGACGTCGGCGTGGCTGATGAAGTGCTTGGTGCCGTTGATCACCCAGTCGCCGCCGTCGCGCCGGGCGCTGCAGCTCATGCCCCGCAGGTCGGAGCCGGCGTCGGGCTCGGTCATCGCCAGGGCGTCGACCTTCTCGCCGCGGACGCAGGGGAGAAGGTATCGGTCGCGCTGCTCCGGCGTGCCGGCGCAGAGGATGTTCGAGGGCCGGCCCCAGAACACCGTCAGCGCCATCGAGGCGCGGCCGAGCTCGCGCTCCAGCAGGGTGAAGGTCAGGTGGTCGAGGCCGCCGCCACCGAACGCCTCCGGGATGTTGGGGGCATAGAAGCCGAGGTCGCGGACCTTGCGCTGGATCTCGCGGCCGACCTCCGGCGCCACATGGCCGGTGCGCTCCACCTCCCGCTCCAGCGGCTGCAGCTCGTGCTCGACGAAGCCGCGCACCGTGTCGACGACCAGCTGCTGCTCGTGGCTGAGCCCGAAATCCATCCTCGCCTCCCTGGCTTTCCGGAAGGCTATTGCCGTCGTGGCCGGGCGGGCGATACCGTTTCGGATCCAGTCGATACGGAATCGGAATCATGGCCGAAGCCCGGCGGATCGACATCCTGGTGCTGGACGCCTTCTCGAACCTGACCCTGGCGGCGCTGGCCGAGCCGCTGCGCGCCGCCAACCGGATGGCGGGGCGGCGGCTGTTCGAGTGGTCGGTGCTGAGCGAGGATGGCGGCCCGGTCACCAGCAGCAGCGGGCTGCGGGTCGACGCCGACGCGGCGATGGCGGCGGGCGGCGCCGACACGTTGTATGTCGTCGCCAGCTACGAGGCCGAGGCGCGGGCCACGCCCGGCGTGTGCCGCTTCCTGCGGGCGGCGGCCCGGCGCGGCGCGGTGATCGCCGGGCTGGAATCGGCGCCCTATGTGCTGGCCCTGGCCGGGGTGCTGGACGGGCACCGCGCCACCACGCATTGGGAGGATCTGCGCGACTTCGCCGAGCGCTTCCCGGCCGTCACCGCGGTGCCCGACCGCTTCGTGATCGACCGCCGCCGCATCACCGCCGGCGGGGCGCTGCCGACGCTGGACCTGATGCTGGACCTGCTGCGGCGCGAGCAGGGGCTGAGCTTGGCCCTCGCCGTCTCCAGCACCTTCCTCTACGAGGGCGCGCCGCCCGGCCACGATCCGCAGCACATGGTCGCCGCCGGCCGCCTGGCCTGGCGGGACCCGCTGCTGGTGCGGGCGATCCGGCTGATGGAGGCGAACATCGAGGCGCCGCTGCCGGTCGAGGCGATCGCGGCGGAGCTGGGCATCGGCCCGCGCGCTTTGCTGCAGCGCTTCCGGGCCACGCTCGGCACCGGCCCCAAGGCGTTCTACGCCGAACTGCGCCTGGCCCTGGCCCGGCGCCTGCTGGAGAACACCGACCGCCCGGTCAATGATATCGCCGCCGATTGCGGCTTCGCCTCCGGCTCCGCCCTCGCCCGCGCCTTCCGCACCCGCTACGGGGTCAATCCGGCCGGGGCGCGGGCTAGCCTCAGCGCCTGACCACCGGGTCCGGCGAGAAGCGGGCCTGGCGGGGGTCGAACTCGTGCCCCTGCCGCACGGTCAGCAGGCCGTACAGCTCCGGCCGCCTTCCGCGCATCCAGCGCCGGCCGGTGGAGAGCGGCAGCAAATCGAGGTCGAGATCGGCCACCACCATGGCGTCGTCGGCCACGCCGGTCTCGGCCAGAATGCGGCCATAGGGGTCCAGCACCATGGCGTTGCCGGTTCGCACCTCGCCGTCATCCTCGCCGACGCCGTTGCTGAACAGCAGGAACATCCCGTTGTCATGGGCCCGCGCCGGCAGCCAGCGCATCAGCCAGCCGCGGCCCTTCGGCCCGGCGAACTCGGTCTCGATCACCGCCGGGTCCTGGTGCCGCCGATGCCATAGCGCCGGGTCGATCAGCCCCATGGCGTGCGGGCTGCGCGAGGCGCAGCCGCCGGTCTGGTGCGGCGCCAGCAGGATCTCGGCGCCCAGCAGGGCCGTGGCCCGCGCATTCTCCACCAGGTTGTTGTCCCAGCAGATCAGCACGCCCAGCCGCACGCCCCAGGGCGTGTCGAACACGGTGTAGCGGCTGCCGCTGGCGATGTGGTCGCTCTCGAAGGCGTGCAGCTTGCGATGGCAGTGCACCGATCCGTCCGGCAGGCAGACGGCATAGGAATTATAGAAGCGGCCGTCGCCGCCCGCCTCGACCAGCCCGGCACCGATCGCCACGCCGTGCTCCGCGGCCAGGTCGCGCACCGCCTGCACCGACAGCCCGTCCGGCACCGGTTCGGCCAGGGCGGCGATGGCGTCGCGGCCCAGGTTCCGGACATGCCAGTAGCCGGTGATGCACATCTCCGGGAAGACCAGGATCTTCACGCCCTGCGCCGCTGCGGCTTCGGTGAAGTGGCGGATGCGGGACAGGTTGTAGGCCTTGTCGTCGGCCTGGTGCCTGAACTGGACGGTGGCGGCGCGCAGCAGGGTCATCACGGCCTCTCGGGATGTCGATGCCGCGACTCTAGCTGCCGCACGACCTGTGCATGGACTATCATCCCTGCACCATGCCCGATCGAAACCGCACAGCGCTGGACTGGGACGATGTCCGCTACGCCGTCGCCCTGGCCCGGCACGGCAGCCTGTCCGCCACCGCGCGGGCGCTGGGGGTGAACCACGCCACCGTGTCGCGCCGGCTGGACGGGCTGGAGCGGGCGCTGGGCCGACCGATCTTCGACCGCCGCCCCGACGGCTACCGCCCGAACGCGGCGGGCGTCGTGGCGCTGGCCGAGGCCGAGGCGATGGAGGCCGGAGCGCTGGCTCTGCTGCGCCGGCTGGACCATGCCAAGGAGGGGCCTGTCGGGCCGGTGCGGCTGACCACCGCCCGGTCCCTGGCGCTGGGATTCCTGATCGACCGGCTGGACGGGCTGCGCCGGCGCCATCCGGGCATCGAGCTTGAGCTGGTGCTGGAGACGCGGATCACCAGCCTGGCCCGGCGCGAGGCCGAGATCGCCCTGCGCCTGGGCCGGCCGGCGGACAGCACGCTGGTGGGACGGCGGATGGCGAGCATCGCCTACCGCGCCTATGCCGCGCCCGCGGTGGCGGCCGAGGCCGCGATGGGCGGCACCCCGCCCCTGATCGGCGACGAGGACGGCGAATCCGAGGCCACCTGGCTGGCGCGCCGCCATCCCGGTCGCCCGATCGCCTTCCGCTGCGACAGCCAGATGGCGCAGGCCGCAGCGGCCCGCGCCGGCTGGGGCGTGGCGCTGCTGCCGCGCTTCCTGGGCGACCCCGATCCCGGCCTGGCGCCGGTCACGCTCGACGCCCTGCCGCCGCCGCGCGAGATCTGGCTGCTGATCCGCCCCGATCTGGCCGAGGCGCCGCGGGTGCGGGCGGTGGCCGACGCCCTGGCCGGGCTGTTCCGGGAGCACTGGGCGCTGTTCGGCTAGGCCCGGAACACGCCCCGCAGCAGCGTCGCCACCAGCAGCGCCAACACGCCCGCCCCGGCGACCGGGATTGCCGCCGCCGGCCAGCCCGCGGCGTCGACCACGCCGCCGACCGCCACCGGGCCGATCACTTGGCCGAGATTGCTGCCCTGCATGGTCAGGCCGAGCGTCATCGGCCCGAGGCCCGGCTTCGGCGCCACCAGCGCCGCGGCGCCGAGCACCGTGGCCGGCAACAGCCCGCCGACCCCGGAGAACAGGACACAGAGCAGGAACACCACCATCGGTGGCAGCGGGAGGGCGAAGACGGCGACGCCGGTCAGCGTCATCGCGGCGGCGGCGGTGGCGATCAGCACCCAGCGGGCGGCGCCGCGCCCGAGCAGAACGCCGGCGGCCAGGTTGCCCAGCACGTTGGCGCCGACCGCGACGGCGCTGAGCGCCCCGGCGGCAGCGACGGTCACGCCCATCCGCTCCATCAGCAGCACCGGCAGGAAGCTGGCCAGCGCGAAGTACAGCAGGCTGTACAGCACGAAGGCGGAGGCCAGCAGCATCGGGCCGCGCGAGGTCGCGGTCAGCACCGCGTCGCGGCCGATCTCGCGCCAGGACCGGGCATCATCCTCCCGCTCTCGGGCCCGGACGGCGAGGAGCAGCAGCAGGACGAAGGCGCCGGCCAGCACAGCGTTGGCCAGCCAGAACGGCCGCCATCCCGCGAGCGAGGCGCCGAGCAGCAGGGCGATCGCCATGCCGGCCGGCATGAAGGCGCTCCAGATCCCGAAGGCGAGGTCGCGGTCCGGCGTGGCGACGATGCGCTGCAGCAGGGCGGGCGCCGCGACCACGACCAGCAGGAAGCCGAGCCCTTCGAGGATCCGGGTGCCGAGCAGCAGGAAGAAGCTGCCGGCGGCCGAGCCGACGACGCTGCCCAGGGCCAAGGCGGCGAGGCCGAGCGCCAGCAGCCGGCGGTCGCCGAACCGGGCCACCGCCGCGCCCGCCGGGATGCCGCCGACCACGCCGAGCAGGGCGAAGACCGACATGATCCAGCCGGCCGCCTCCAGCCCCAGCCCGAATTCGGCGCGCAGGGCCGGCAGGGCGATGGCACCCTTGCCGACCTGCAGCGCCGCGACCACGCCGGAGGCGACGACCACGGCGACCGCGATCCAACGGGTCGGCGTCGCGTCGGCCCGTGCGAGCAGGGCGGTCACTCCGCGGACTCCAGGATCGGCTTGCAGCTCTCGATCGCGCGGGTCCAGGCAATCTGGCGCTGCAGCATCCGGGCCATGATCGCCCGCGTCGGCTCGTCGACCAGCCGCAGCTCGCCGTCGAACTTGGCGGCGGCGTTGCCGACGAAGATCTCCGGCTGGTTCAGAACATAAAGGCCGGTGGTGATCGCCACGTCGCGCAGATGCAACTGCGCCCGCACTGTGCCCATCCCGGCCGAGGCGCCGATGATCGCCACCGGCTTGCCCATCAGCACCGAGGCGCCATAGGGGCGCGATGCCCAGTCGATGGCGTTCTTCAGGGCCGGCGCGATCGAGTAGTTGTATTCCGGCACGGCCAGCAGCAGCGCGTCGGCCGCCGCGATCTTGGCGTGCAGGTCCTGCACTGCCGGCGGAAAGCCCTGCGCCTCGACATCCTCGTCGAAGAACGGCAGGTCGTTCAGCGGCCGGATCTCCAGCGTGGCGCCCGCGGGCAGCAGTTCGGCCGCCGCGCGCAGCAGCGCCGTGTTCAGCGACGCCCGCCGCAGGCTACCCGACAGGCCGAGGATGTGGACCGGGTTCGACATGGCACGCCCTTTCCGAGATGGGACGGCGCCGTCCGCGGCGCCGGATCGAACCGGATTTGGGCGGAAACACTCTCAAGGCGCATCGGCGAGATTCGTATGATCCTTATACGAATCCGTATAATTAGGGATTCAACTCGTGCGCCTGGATCTTCAGCTCGGCCACCGTGAAGTCGATGAAGGCACGGATGCGGGGCGAGTCGCGCAGGTCGGCATGCACCCCCATCCGCACCGCGTGCAGCGGCGCCGGCAGCGGCGTGTCGAGGCGGCGAAGCCCGGGCCTGGCATCGCCCAGCAGGCGCGGCAGCACCGCCATCGCCATGCCAGTCTCCGCCGCCGCCATCTGCGAGATCAGGCCGCTGGTGCGCAGGACCACCCGCGCCCGGGGCGCGATCGCGCGCAGCCACGCCGCCTGCGGCGCGCGACTGGCGAAGTCGTACATGGTCACCACCGCATGCCCGGCGCAGCCGGTCTCGAAATCGGGCCCGCCGTGCCGGTCGAGATAGGCGGGCGAGGCGTAGAGGCCGTAGCCGATCTCCGCCACCTTGCGCTCGATCAGGTCCTCCTGCTCGAACGGGGCGAAGCGGAAGGCGATGTCGGCCTCGCGTCGGGACAGGTTGAACAGGCGCGGCTCGTTCAAGAGCTCCAGCGCCACCAGCGGATGCTGCGCGCCGAACCGGGCCGTGATCGGGGCGATCACGTGGTCGCCCAGCCAATCCAGGCTGGTCACGGAGATAGGGCCTTGCAGGCCCGTATCGCGCGCGGCGATCCGGCGCTCAACCGTCAGCGCCCCCTCCTCCATCCGCTGCAGCCCGTCGACCAGCGCGGCGCAGAGCGGCGTCGGCGACAGCCCGCCGGCCGAGCGCTCGAACAGCTTGACCCCGATCCGGCGCTCCAGCGCGTCGAGCCGCCGGCTGACCGTCGGCTGGGTGGTGCGCAGCGCCCGCGCCGCGGCGCTGAGCGAGCCGTGCCGGGCGACGGCGAAGGCGATCTTCAGGTCGTCCCAATCCATGCGAAGACTATACGGAACTGCATGGATGGCCGGAAGGGTTGCCTCCCCGCCGGTCAGCCCCTCACGGGCAGGGGCTCGGATACGCCGTGTGGATCGCGTCGATGCCCTGGATCACTTCCGGCGACAGCGTGACCTCGGCCGCAGCGATGTCGGTGCGCAGCTGCTCCATCGAGGTGGCACCGATGATCACCGAGGTCATGAAGGGCCGCGACAGGGCGTAGGCGATCGCCATCTGCGCCGGGTCCAGCCCATGCTCGCGCGCCAGGGCGATGTAGCGCCGGGTCGCCGGCTCGGCGTTCAGCGTGTCGTAGCGCGAGCGGCGGCCGTCGACGGCGCGGCGCGAGCCCGGCGGGACTTGGCCGTCGAGATACTTGCCGGTCAGGGTGGCTGCGGCGAGGGGCGCGTAGCCGAGCAGCCCGACATCCTCGCGATGGGCGCATTCGGCCAGCCCGATCTCGAAGCTGCGATTCAAGAGGTTGTAGGGGTTCTGGATCGAGACCGGGCGCGGCAGGCCCAGCCGGTCCGACGCCTCGACGTAGCGCATCAGGCCCCAGGGGGTCTCGTTCGACAGGCCGACATGGCGGATGCGGCCGGCCTTCACCTCGTCCGCCAGCGCCGCCAGCGTCTCCTCCGGCGCGACGAAATCCTCCGCCGGATCATGGGCGTAGCCGAGCTTGCCGAAGCTGTTCACCGACCGGTTCGGCCAGTGCAACTGGTACAGGTCGATCCGGTCGGTGCGCAGCCGCTTCAGGCTGGCCTCGACCGCCGCTTTGACGTTCCTGGCGTCGAGCCGCGGCTTGCCGTCGCGGACATGGGCCAGATGCGCGCCCGGGCCGGCGATCTTGGAGGCCAGCACCACCTGGTTGCGCTTGCCGGTCTTGGCGAACCAGCTGCCGATGATCTCCTCGGTCCGGCCATAGCTTTCGGCCGTCGGCGGCACCGAATACATCTCGGCCGTGTCCCAGAAGGTGACGCCGCGGTCGAGCGCGTAGTCCATCTGGGCATGGCCCTCGGCCTCGGTGTTCTGTGTGCCCCAGGTCATGGTGCCGAGGCAGATCGCGGTGACGTCGAGGCCGGTGCGGCCGAGCGGACGCTGTTCCATCAGGGGCTCCGGGAGCGGATCGTGATTGGTCGGACGATTTCGCTCTATAGCTGGAAACCGGGCGGGACGGAACCGCGATGCGGCCTCAGCCGGTCTTCGCCAGCCCACTCGACCGGATCAGCTCGATCACCGCGGGAGCGATGTGCTCGACGATCGCCTTCACGCCCGCGGCGTTGGGATGCATGCCGTCGGCCTGGTTCAGCGCCATCACCGTCGCCACCCCGTCGAGGAAGAAGGGATAGAGCGCCACGCCATGGGCCTTGGCCAGGTCCGGGAAGATCGGGTCGAAGGCCGCGGCATAGGCCGGGCCGAGATTGGGGGCGGCCCGCATCCCGGCCAGCAGTGTCGGGATCTTCTCCTGGCCCAGCCGGGCCAGGATCTTGTCGAGATTGGCCCGGGTCGTGGCCGGGTCGAGGCCGCGCAGCATGTCGTTGGCGCCGAGCTCGACGAGGACGAGGTCGGGCTTGTCGGCCAGGGCCCAGTCCAGCCGGTCCAGCCCGCCGGCGCTGGTGTCGCCGGAGACGCCGCCGTTCAGCACCGTCACGTCATAGCCCTGCGCCCGCAGCGCCGCCTCGAGTCGCGGCACGAACCCGTCCGTCTCGTCCAGCCCGAAGCCGGCGGTCAGGCTGTCGCCCAAAGCGAGGATGCGGATCGTCCCCGCCTGGGCCAGGCCGGGCAGCGCGGCGATGGCGCACAGGGCCAGGAGCCCCGCATTGAAAAGGCGCCGCGCGGCGCCATCTGTCCGGAGTTGGGCGAGAGGGATGCGCATGGACGGGACTACTCCTGCACCGCAGGCCGGCTTTGGGGCCGGAGGGGCCGCCCCGCCCAGCATCCGGCTGACCGATGTGCATCTTGAATTGGCGAGCGCGGCCGGTCCCGTCAACATCCTGCGCGGAATCGACCTGTCGGTCGGCGTCGGCGAGGTGGTGTCGATCGTCGGCCCCTCCGGCTCCGGCAAGTCCAGCCTGATGATGCTGATCGGCGGGCTGGAGCGGCCGACCCAGGGCCGGGTCGAGGTCGCCGGCCGCGAGCTGTCGGCGGCGAGCGAGGACGCGCTGGCGCTGTTCCGCCGCGACCATGTCGGCATCGTGTTCCAGAACTTCCACCTGATCCCGACGATGACGGCGCTGGAGAATGTCGCCATCCCGTTGGAGTTCGCCGGCGCCGCCGACGCCTTCGAGCAGGCGGCGGAGCGGCTGCGCGCGGTCGGCCTGGGCCACCGCCTGAGCCATTATCCCGGCCAACTGTCGGGCGGCGAGCAGCAGCGCACCGCCCTGGCCCGCGCCTTCGCCGCCGACCCCGACGTGATCCTGGCCGACGAGCCGACCGGCAACCTTGACGGCGAGACCGGCCGGCAGGTGATCGAGCTGATGTTCGACCTGTCGCGCCGGCGCGGCGCCACGCTGCTGCTGATCACCCACGACCCGGCGCTGGCGGCGCGCTGCGACCGCATCGTCCGTCTGGTCGACGGCCGCATCACCGAGGCCGGCCTCGCCCCCTCCGCCGCTCTGGCCCGGCTGAAATGAGCTTCCGCAACGCCGCGCGCCTGGCCCGGCGCGAGCTGCGCGGCGGCCTGAAGGGCTTCCGCATCTTCCTGGCCTGCCTGGCGCTGGGGGTCGGCGCCATCGCCGCGGTCCAATCGGTGGCCGACGGCATCCGCCGCAGCATCGCCGAGGACGGCCAGGCCATCCTGGGCGGCGATGTCGAGCTGCACCGCCTGTACCAGCCGGCGACGGCGGAGGAGCGGGCGCAGTTCGAGGCCGTCGGCCGGATGTCGGAGGTGGTTGAGACCCGCGGCATGGCCCGCAACCCGCAGGACGAGGCGACGACGCTGGTCGAGCTGAAGGCCGTGGACGGCGCCTATCCGCTGTACGGCCGGGTGGAGCTGGAGGGTGGCGGCGACCTGCAGGCGGCGTTGGCGCCGCGGGACGGCGCCTGGGGCGCCGTGGCCGACCCGGAGGTGGCGGCCCGGCTGGGCCTGTCTGCCGGCGACAAGATCGCGGTCGGCGGCGCCGTGCTGCAGCTGCGCGGCACCATCGCGCGCGAGCCGGACAAGGCCGGCAGCGGCTTCGCCATCGGGCCGCGGCTGATGATCGCCCGCGGCGCGCTGGACGCCAGCAGCCTGATCCAGCCCGGATCGATGCTGACCTGGGACTACCGCCTGGCCCTGCCGCGCGGCACCGACACAGTCGAGGTGGCCGACCGATTCAAGGACCAGTTCCAGGACGCCAACTGGAGGGTGCGCGACGACCGCGACGCGGCGCCGTCGCTGCGCCGGACGATCGACCAGCTGACCATGTACCTGACCCTGGTCGGGCTGACCGCCCTTCTGGTCGGCGGCGCCGGGGTCGGCAATGCGGTGCGGGCCTGGCTGGATGCGCGGCTGGCCACCATCGCCACGCTGAAATGCCTGGGCGCGCCCGGGCGGCTGATCTTCCAGACCTATCTGCTGCAGGTGCTGGTGCTCTCCGGCCTCGGCATCGCCATCGGCCTCGCCATCGGCGCCGCGGCGCCTTCGGCCGTCGCAGCGCTGATCCAGGGGTTGCTGCCGGTCGAGGCCCGGATCGGGGTCTATCCCGGCGCGCTGCTGCTGGCCGCCGGCTTCGGCCTGCTGACCAGCCTGACCTTCTCGCTGTGGCCGCTGGCCCGCGCCGCCCGCATCCCGGCCGCGGCGCTGTTCCGCGACCGGGTGGCACCGCGCCATGCCCGGCCGGCGGCGCGCTTCGTCGCCGTCACCGGCCTGTGCGCCGCCGCCCTGGCCGGCTTGGCCGTCGCCACCGCAGCGGATCCGAAGCTGGCCGCGATCTTCGTCGGCGGCGCGGTCGCCGCCATCCTGCTGTTCACCGGCACGGCGCTGGGCGTGATGGCACTGTCGCGCCGCGCCCCCCGCCCGCGCCGGCCGGGGCTGCGCCTGGCGCTGGCCAACCTGCACCGGCCGGGCGCGCCGACGCCGCAGATCGTGCTGTCGCTCGGCCTCGGCCTGACCGTGCTGGCGGCGATCGCCCTGATTCAGGGCAACATGGACCGGCAGATCCGCGACACCCTGCCGGACCAGGCGCCATCCTTCTTCTTCGTCGACGTGCAGAAGTCGCAGAAGCAGCCGTTCGACGCCCTGATCCAGGGTACGCCGGGCGCCGCCGACCTGGCCGAGGTGCCGAGCCTGCGCGGCCGCATCGCGGCGGTGAACGGCGTGCCGGCCGACAAGGCGGTGGTCGACCCCAGCAAGTCGAGCTGGCTGCGCGGCGACCGCGGCGTCACCTATGCCGCGGCGATACCGCCGAAGGACACGCTGCTGCAAGGGCAGTGGTGGCCGGCCGATTACGACGGCCCGCCGCAGATCTCGGTCTACAAGGATGTCGCCGAGGCCTTCGGGCTGAAGCCGGGCGACCGGATGACGATCAACGTGCTGGGCCGCGACATCGAGGCCGAGGTCGCCAACATCCGCGACATCGACTGGAGCACGCTGGGCATCAACTTCACGCTGATCATGTCGCCGAAGCCGCTGTCGGCGGCGCCACATACCTGGCTGGCAACGGTCAGGGTGCCGGCGGCCGGGGAGATGGCGCTGCAGAAGGCGGTGACCGAGGCCTTCCCCAACGTCACCACGGTGCGCCTGAGGGATGCGCTGGAGACGGTGAATGCGCTTTTGTCCCAGATCGGCGCGGCGGTGCGGTCGACCGCCGGCGTCACCCTGCTGGCCGGCGCGCTGGTTCTGGCGGGCGCCGTGGTGGCGGGCCACCGCCGCCGGATCTACGACGCCGTGGTGCTGAAGGTGCTGGGCGCGACCCGCGGCGACATTCTGCGCGCCTTCCTGATCGAATACGGCCTGCTTGGCCTGCTGACCGCCGTGATCGCCTGCGCGCTGGGCAGCGTCGCCGCCTGGGCGGTGCTGACCTTCGTGATGGAGATCGACTGGGCCTTCCTGCCGCTGACCCTGCTGGGCACCGCCGCCCTGTGCATCGCCATCACCCTTGGCTTCGGCTTCCTCGGCACCTGGGTGGCACTGGGCCAGAAGGCGGCGCCGCTGCTGCGCAACGAATAGGGCCCGCCGCCGCAGTGCCTGAGGCCCTTCGGCGCAGGCGGCAAGTGTTGTATGTTGGCTCGACGCTGCCAATATCAGCTGCGTGGTTTTCACCACCCTAGAGGACTTCAAGATGGCCTTCGATCCACAGGGCCGTTACGCAACACCGGGCGCCGGCGCGCGCACCATCGAGCGTGCGGCGTTCGACGAGGGTCTGCGGCAGTACATGCTGCGGATCTACTGGTACATGGCCGGCGGCCTGCTGGTCAGCGGCATCACCGCCGCGGCGGTGATGTTCACCCCGCTCGGCGGCGTGTTCCTGGCAACCAACGCCTTCGGGCAGGTCGGCTTGACCACTCTGGGCCTGGTCGCGCTGTTCGCCCCGATCGGCCTCATCCTCTGGATGAGCTTCGGCATCCGCTCGATGAGCGCATCGACGCTGCAGACGCTGTACTGGGCCTTCGTGGCCCTGCAGGGCATCGGCCTGGCGCCGATCTTGCTGGCCTATACCGGCGAGAGCGTGGTCCGGGTGTTCTTCATCACCGCGGCCTCCTTCGCGGGCTTGAGCCTGTACGGCTACACCACCAAGCGCAGCCTGTCGGCCTTCGGCTCGTTCCTGATCATGGGCCTGTTCGGCATCATCATCGCCAGCCTGGTCAACATCTTCCTGGCCTCGAGCGGCCTGGCCTTCGTCATCAGCGTGCTCGGCGTGCTGATCTTCGCCGGCCTGATCGCCTACGACACCCAGCGGCTGAAGGAGCAGTATGCCGAGGGGCTGGGTCAGGAGGTCGAGACCAAGACCGCGGTCTGGGGCGCGCTGACCCTGTACCTGAACTTCCTGAACCTGTTCCTGTTCCTGCTGCGGCTGCTCGGCAACCGCAACTGAGGAGACCGTCGTCATGACGGACAGCCCGGCGGCTTCGGCCGCCGGGCGTGGCGTTTACGGGTAGCGCCATCGATATTG
>NZ_JASATH010000167.1:0-18639 GCF_038440215.1 Inquilinus sp. OTU3971
CCGCCGCCGCGCAGATACGACTATACCCCCGGAGCCTACCGCACCATCCCGGCCGCCGACCTCGGCCTGCCAGGGAACGAGATCTACAACCTCAACACCACCACCGGCGAGATCTTCGCCCCCGGCGGCAAGCTCTTCCGCAAGCTGGACGACCGGCCGCCCGATCCCGGCGGCGCCGGGCCCGCCGCAGCGGCCGGGCCGCCCGATCCCCAGCCGCCACCTGCCGAACTCGATCCGGAGGAAGCCGAATTCCAGCGCCAGGCGGCCTATGCCAAGCAGCACAGCAGCTTCACCCTGCTCAGGCCGCCCGCCCTGGCACGGCGCCTGGGATTGCCCGAGCATGGCACGGCCGACGGCAGCCCCGGCCTCGGGAACCGGGGCGGCTGACCCGTCGCCGCGGCCGGAGGCATGCGCGTGGCCTTTCCCGCCTGCGAGGCCTTTCGGAACACAGCCGTTCAGGCCGGCCCATCCCTTCCATCCTCCCCCTTCCCTTGCGGAAGGGCATTTACAGATCGATCGGCAACACCGGCGGCGGGCCGTTCGTACGCTCGCCATCGGTGTCGCCAATGGGCCCTGCGCTCCCTCACTTGACGCTTCGTTCCCTCTATGTTCCCATGAGTACATCAACCCTTCCGCGTTCCGCTTCGCCGGCGGCCCTTCCCCTCCGCCCCTGCCGGACCGATAGTGTCGACATGAGCTCAGCGCCCCTCCTCTCCCCCACCCCGGCCTCGCCGCGCGGCGAGACCTCCCCGGTCGTCGTCCATCGCCCGGCCCTGCCGGAGAAGGACCGCTCGACCCCGTTCAAGCTGGTCTCGGACTACAAGCCAGCCGGCGACCAGCCCGAGGCGATCGCCGAGCTGCTGGCCGGGATCGAAAGGGGCGAGCGCGACCAGGTGCTGCTCGGCGTCACCGGCTCGGGCAAGACCTTCACCATGGCGCATGTGATCCAGAAGCTGCAGCGCCCAACCCTGGTGCTGGCCCCGAACAAGACCCTGGCCGCCCAGCTCTACGGCGAGTTCAAGAGCTTCTTCCCGGAGAACGCGGTCGAGTTTTTCGTCAGCTACTACGATTACTATCAGCCCGAGGCCTACGTCGCCCGCACCGATACCTATATCGAGAAGGAAAGCCAGATCAACGAGCAGATCGACCGGATGCGCCACGCGGCCACCCGGGCGCTGCTGGAGCGGCACGACTGCATCATCGTCGCGTCGGTGTCCTGCATCTACGGCATCGGCGACGTCGAATCCTACAGCGAGATGACGATCCCGCTGGAGGCCGGGCAGCGGCTGAACCGGCAGGTGCTGCTGAAGCATCTGGTCGACATCCAGTACCGGCGCAACGACACCGCCTTCGCCCGCGGCACCTTCCGGGTGCGCGGCGACACGGTCGAGATCTTCCCCGCCCACCTTGAGGACCGTGCCTGGCGCATCTCCTTCTTCGGCGACGAGATCGACTCGATCCATGAGTTCGACCCGTTGACCGGGGAAAAATTCGCGGCGCTGAAGCAGGTCCGGATCTACGCCAACAGCCACTACGTCACGCCGAAGCCGACGCTGCTGCAGGCGATCAAGGGCATCCGGGCGGAGCTGAAGGAGCGGCTGGAGGAGTACAACGCCACCGGCAAGCTGCTGGAAGCGCAGCGGCTGGAGCAGCGCACCCAGTTCGACCTGGAGATGATGGAGGCGACCGGCAGCTGCGCCGGCATCGAGAACTATTCCCGCTACCTGACCGGGCGGGCGCCGGGCGAGCCGCCGCCGACCCTGTTCGAGTACCTGCCCGAGGACGCGCTGCTGGTGGTCGACGAGAGCCATGTGATGGTGCCGCAGGTCGGCGGCATGTTCCGCGGCGACCGGGCACGCAAGGACATCCTGGCCGAATACGGCTTCCGCCTGCCCTCCTGCCGCGACAACCGGCCGCTGAAATTCGAGGAATGGGACGCGATGCGGCCGCAGAGCGTCTTCGTCTCCGCCACGCCCGGCCCCTGGGAGATGGAGCGGACCGGCGGCGTCTTCGCCGAGCAGGTGGTGCGCCCGACCGGGCTGATCGACCCGATCGTCCTGGTGCGGCCGACCGCCACCCAGGTCGACGACGTCATGGCCGAATGCCGCGACTGCGTCACCCGCGGCCTGCGCGTCCTGGTCACCACCCTGACCAAGAAGATGGCTGAGGCGCTGACCGAGTACATGACCGAGGCGGGCATCAAGGTCCGCTACCTGCACTCCGACGTGGAGACGCTGGAGCGGATCGAGATCATCCGCGACCTGCGGCTCGGCGTGTTCGACGTGCTGGTCGGCATCAACCTGCTGCGCGAGGGGCTGGACCTGCCCGAGGTCGGGCTGGTCGCCATCCTCGACGCCGACAAGGAAGGCTTCCTGCGCAGCCGCACCTCGCTGATCCAGACCATCGGCCGCGCCGCCCGCAACATCGAGGGCCGCGCCATCCTCTATGCCGACACCATGACCGGCAGCCTCGAGGCGGCGCTGGGCGAGACCAACCGGCGGCGCGAGAAGCAGCAGGCCTACAACGCCGCCCACGGCATCACGCCGGAAAGCATCAAGAAGCAGATCGGCGACATCCTCGACAGCGTCTATGAGCGCGGCGACCGGGTCACCGTCTCGACCGGCGACAGCGGCGCCAAGCACCTGACCGGCAAGTCGCTGAAGGAGCATATCGGCGACCTGGAGAAGCGGATGCGCGAGGCCGCCGCCAATCTGGAGTTCGAGGAGGCGGCCCGGATCCGCGACGAGCTGCGCCGGCTGGAGGCGGCCGATATGGGCCTCAACGCGGACGGTGGGGGCGCCGGCATCATCGTCCACGCCCGCGTCGGCTCGCACGGCCACGCCGCGGCGCTGGAGGGCGTGCCCCTGTCGATCGCCAAGCCGACCGAACGGCCGCGCAAGGGCGGCCGGCGCCGCAAGGGACCGTGAGCCGATGAGCCCTGCCGAACGTCCAGCGGGCGAACGCCCCTTGCCGCCGGCCGGCAAGGCCGAGCCGCGAGTCGCCGTCGTCACCGGCGCCGCCAAGCGGATCGGCCGGGCGATCGCGCTCGACCTCGCCCGGCAGGGCTGGCGGGTCGCGATCACCTGGCACAGCTCCGCCAATGAGGCGGCGCAGACAGTCCGCGACATCGAGGCGGCCGGCACTCGGGGCCTGGCGATCCGGGCCGACCTGACCGACGAGGCCCAGGTCGAGGCGGTGATGCCGCAGGCAGCCGAGAGCCTCGGCGGTCCGGTGTCGCTGCTGGTCAACAACGCCTCGGCCTTCCGCATGGACACGGTGGCGACGGCGACCCGGGCGAGCTGGGACGAGCACATCGAGGCCAATCTGCGCGCGCCCCTGGTGCTGGCCCAGGCGCTGGCGCGGCAGCTGCCGGCGGACTGGCCGGGCAATGTCGTCAACATGCTCGACCAGCGGGTGTGGAACCCGACCCCCTATTTCCTGTCCTACACCGTGGCCAAGATCGGGCTGTGGACCCTGACCCGCACTTTGGCCCAGGCGCTGGCGCCGAAAATCCGGGTCAACGGCATCGGCCCCGGCCCGACGCTGAAGAGCGACCGCCAGAGCGAGGAGCATTTCGCCAGGCAGTGGGACGCCGTGCCGCTGCGCCGCCCGACCACGCCGCAGGAGATCTGCGACGCCATCCGCTTCATCCTATCGGCGCCGGCCATGACCGGGCAGATGATCGCGCTGGACGGCGGCGAGCATCTCGGCTGGGCCCAGCCCAGCCGCGGCATCGTGCCGATGGAATGATCAGAGGGATGGTGCGACGCCGGGTTTGCATCGAAATTATCTCAAACTTGCGACCGATCCACCCTTGACCCGCGGGACGGGCCGCGGCAGCACCGGACTCCCCCTCTCCTGCGCCCGGCGCCGCAGGGTGACCGCTCTGCGGTAGCCGCTACCGCCTTGGATTTCCTGGCCTCGCCGCGCCGCCACGACTGCAAGTTGTGCACAGGCGAAATCCGAATCGGAGTTGTCCGCAATTTTCCGGCTTGCGCATAGTGTGTGATGCTTGTGTTTCAACTTGACTTGGAATTTATATCGATTTCTCAGAAGCTTAGGGTTTTTGCCCATTTTTTGAGCAAGAACGATGACACTTAGGCTGTGCCTCGGTTGCCGCATCCTCAGGGCCGGTTCCCCACACAGTTATCCACAGATTCGGTGGATATCACCGAAGCGTCATCCGATCGCTTCGCCGACTCACCTGGGCGTTCACGATCCGGTCTTGAAGCGGCGCCCGGACCGGCCGACATTGCCGCCATGAGCGACACCGTTACCGACCTTCCACCCGATGGCCCGCCCGGCGGCCCGCCGCCCGAGCGCCCGAAGCCTGCGGGCCGCGCCAGGGCTCGGGCGCACAGCATCGCCGACGGGGTTGCCGTGATCCAGGCGCATCTGCGCACCCTGCCCAGCTCGCCCGGCGTCTACCGGATGCTCGACGAATCCGGCAACGCCCTCTATGTCGGCAAGGCGCGCAACCTGAAGAAGCGGGTCTTCGCCTACACCCAGACGGGCAAGCAGCCGGCGCGCCTCCTGCGCATGATCGCCGACACGGTCGCCATGGAATTCGTGGTGACCCGGTCCGAGGTCGAGGCGCTGCTGCTCGAAGCCAACCTGATCAAGCGGCTGAAGCCCCGCTACAACGTGGTGATGCGGGACGACAAGACCTTCCCGCACATCATGATCTCGGGCGACCACGCCTTTCCGCGCATCGCCAAGCATCGCGGCGCCACGGGCCCGAGCGGCCAGTTCTTCGGCCCCTTCGCCTCGGCCGGGTCGGTCAACCGCACCATCACCGCGCTGCAGCGCGCCTTCCTGCTGCGCAACTGCTCGGATTCGGTGTTCTCGACCCGCAGCCGGCCCTGCCTGCAGTACCAGATCAAGCGCTGCACCGGCCCTTGCGTCGGCTATGTCACCGAGGCGCAATACACCGAGCAGGTGGCGAGCGCGGTCGACTTCCTGAGCGGCCGCAGCCAGGCGGTGCAGGCCCGCTTCGGCGAACAGATGATGGCGGCCAGCGAGCGGCTGGATTTCGAGCAGGCGGCGCGCTGGCGCGACCGCATCCGCGCCCTGACCAACGTCCAGTCGCACCAGGACATCAATGTCGAGGGCATCGGTGACGCCGACGCGCTGGCGATCCACGAGGCCGGCGGCCACAGCTGCATCCAGGTCTATTTCTTCCGCGGCGGCCGCAACTACGGCACCCGCGCCTATTTCCCGAGCCACGACAAGTCGGCGGAACGGGCCGAGATCCTGGCCGCCTTCCTGAGCCAGTTCTACGACAGCCATCCACCGCCGCCCCTGGTCCTGCTCAGCGACGAGGTCGCCGAGACCGAGCTGCTGGCCGAGGCGCTGACCCTGAAGGCCGACCGCAAGGTCGAGATCGCGGTGCCGAAGCGCGGCGACAAGCGCCGGCTGATCGACCATGCGCTGAACAACGCGAGCGAGGCGCTGGGCCGCCGCATGGCCGAGAGCGCATCCCAGGCGGTGCTGCTGGAGGGCGTGGCCCGCGTGTTCGGCCTGGACGCGCCGCCGCGGCGGGTCGAGGTCTATGACAACAGCCATCTGGGCGGCACCAACGCGCTCGGCGCCATGATCGTCGCCGGGCCGGACGGCTTCGTCAAATCCGCCTACCGCAAGTTCAACATCAAGGGGCCGGTCACCCCCGGCGACGACTACGCGATGATGCGCGAGGTGCTGACCCGCCGCTTCGCCCGCGCGCTCAAGGAGGATCCGGACCGCGAGCAGGAGGGCTGGCCCGACCTGGTGCTGATCGACGGCGGCCAGGGCCAGCTCGGCGTCGTCCGCGAGGTCTTCGCCGAGCTCGGCCTGACCGAGATCGCCCTGGTCTCGATCGCCAAGGGGCCGGACCGCGACGCCGGGCGCGAGCGCTTCTTCATGGCCGACCGGCCGCCCTTCAGCCTGGAGCCGAAGGACCCGGTGCTGTACTTCCTGCAGCGGCTGCGCGACGAGGCCCACCGCTTCGTCATCGGCGGCCAGCGCACCCGCCGCGCCGGCGACATCGCCCGTTCGCCGATCGACGAGATCCCCGGCATCGGCCCGCGCCGGAAGAAGGCGCTGCTGCTGCATTTCGGCTCGGCCCGCGAGGTCAGCCGCGCCAGCCGGCAGGATCTCGAGGCGGTCGACGGCATCAGCGAGGCGGTCGCGGGGCTGATCTACCGACATTTCCACCCCGACGCGTAAGGCACCTTGTGCTAGCGTTCGGAAGCCCCTGAAGTCAGTGCCGTCGCCATGGTTACCAGCCTGCCGAACCTCCTGACCTACTCGCGTATCGCGGCCATTCCCGTGCTGATCGCGCTGTTCTACGTGCCCACGGCCTGGGCCGCCTGGACCTGCCTGGCGATCTACGCCGCCGCCGCCATCACCGACTATCTCGACGGCAAGCTGGCGCGGGCCTGGAACGAGACCTCGCCGATCGGCCGGCTGCTCGACCCGATCGCCGACAAGATGCTGGTCACCGCCGTGCTGTTCATGCTGGCCGCCTTCGGCCGGCTGCAGGGCTGGTCGATCATCCCGGCGGTGATCATCCTGCTGCGCGAGGTGCTGATCTCCGGCCTGCGCGAATTCCTGGCCGGGATGAATGCGCGCGGCCTGCCGGTCACCGCCCTGGCCAAGTGGAAGACCACGATCCAGATGCTGGCGATCGGCTTCCTGATCGTCGGCGACGCCGGCACCCGCGCCTTCAACGGCCAGGTGCCGGTGACCGAGATCGGCATCGCCGGGATCTGGGTGGCTGCGGTGCTGACCCTGGTGACCGGCTGGAGCTATCTGCGCGAGGGTGTGCGCCAGGCCATCACCGAGGACCCGCGCGGCCCGCCTCCGGCCAAGGCCGCCGGGACCTTCGGCTAGCGCCCCATGCGCGTGCTCGGCATCGCCGGCTGGAGCGGCAGCGGCAAGACCACGCTGCTGGCGAAGCTGATCCCCGCCCTGATCGGCCGCGGCCTGACCGTCTCCACGGTCAAGCACGCGCATCACGACTTCGATATCGACCAGCCCGGCAAGGACAGCTGGCGCCACCGTGAGGCCGGGGCGACCGAGGTGCTGGTCTCCTCCGACCGGCGCTGGGCCCTGATGCATGAGCATCGCGGCGCCGCCGAGCCGCCGCTGGCGGCGCTGCTGGCGAAGCTGCAGCCGGTCGATCTGGTGCTGGTCGAGGGCTTCAAGCGCGAGGCCTATCCGAAACTCGAGGTCTGGCGCACGGAAACCGGCAAGCCACCGCTGCATACCGAGGATCCGAGCATCGTCGCGGTGGCCAGCGACGGCCCGATCGCCGACCCCGCCCGGACGCGGCTGGACATCGACGACATCGAGGCGATCGCCGATTTCGTCGCCGATTTTGCCCGCAAGGCCGGCTGAACGTGGCCAAGCTCCCCGACGACTGCTTCGCCCTGGGCGACCGCCTGCTGTCGGTCGAGCAGGCCGTGGCCGAGTTCCGCTCCCGGCTGGCCGTGGTCGCCGAGGCCGAGACCGTCCCGCTCGCCGCGGCGGAAAATCGCTTCCTGGCCGAGGATCTGGTGGCGGACCGGTCGGTGCCGCCGCATGCCAATGCCGCGGTCGACGGCTATGCCGTCCATTTCGACGATCTGTCGCCCGGCGCCCCGACCACGCTGCCGGTGGCCGGGCGCGCCGCCGCCGGCCATCCGCTCGGCCGCCCGGGCCGGTGGGGCGAGGCGATCCGCATTTTCACCGGTGCGCCGCTGCCCGCCGGGCCGGACACGGTGGTGATGCAGGAGGACTGCTCGGTCGCCGGCGACCGGGTCACCCTCCCGCCCGGTCTGCGGCGCGGCGCCCATATCCGCCAGGCCGGCGACGACATCCGCGCCGGCGACACCGTGCTGACCGCAGGGTGCCGGCTGGGCCCGGCCGAGATCGGCCTGGCCGCCTCGCTGGGCCGCGCCGACCTGCCTGCCCGCCGGCCGCTGCGGGTAGCGGTGCTGTCGACCGGCGACGAGCTGCGCGACCCTGGCGCACCGGTCGCCGAGGGCCAGATCTACGACGCCAACCGCTACCTGCTGGCGGCGCTGCTGCGCCGGCTGGGCTGCAGCGTCATCGACCGCGGCATCGTGCCGGACCGGGCCGATGCGGTGCGGTCGGCCCTTATCGCAGCCGCGGCGGAGGCCGACGCCATCGTCACCTCCGGCGGCGTCTCGGTCGGCGACGAGGACCACGTCAAGGCGGCGCTGGAGGCGGCCGGCGGCCGGCTGCATCACTGGCGCCTGGCGATCAAGCCGGGCAAGCCGGTGGCGCTGGGCCAGATCGGCGGCGTGCCGCTGCTGGGCCTGCCGGGCAACCCGGTCGCGGCCATGGTCACCTTCCTGCTGGTGGCCCGGCAGCTGCTGCTGCATCTGGCCGGCGCCAAGCCGGTGCCGCTGCACCGCTTCCCGGTCGCCGCCGGCTTCGCCCATGGCAAGAAGCCGGGCCGCCGGGAGTTCCTCCGCGCGGTGCTGGAGACCGACCCGTCCGGCACCCTGGTCGCCCGCCGCCACGGCCGCGAGGGCGCCGGCGCGCTGAGCTCCCTCGCCGGCGCCGAAGGGCTGGTCGAGCTGCCCGAGGATGTCGCCGGCGTGGCGCCGGGCGATCCGGTTGCCTATATCCCGTTGAGCGCCCTGATCTGAGAACCGGCATGAAGCTCCTGTATTTCGCCTGGGTCCGCAGCAAGATCGGCACCGCCGCCGAGACGGTGTCGCCGCCGGAATCGGTGCGCGACGTCGCCGGGCTGCTGGAGTGGCTGCGCGCCCGCGGCGCCGGCTATGCCGACGCCCTGGCCAACCCGGCGGTGGTGCGGGTCGCGGTCAACCAGCGCTTCGCCAGGCTGGCCGACCCGGTGGCGCCGGGCGACGAGATCGGCATCTTCCCGCCGGTCACGGGAGGCTGAGATGGCGGCTCGCATCCAGGAGGCCGATTTCGATGTGGGCGCCGAGATCGCGGCGCTGTCCGACGGCCGCACCGATGTCGGCGGCGTCGCCAGCTTCGTCGGGCTGGTGCGCGACATCGCCGGCGGCACCGCGGTCACGGCGATGACGCTGGAGCACTATCCCGGCATGACCGAGCGCCAGCTGGCCGAGATCGAGGCCGAGGCCCGCAGCCGCTGGCCGCTCTTGGAGGTGCGCATCGTCCATCGCGTCGGCCGGCTGGAGCCGGGCGACCGGATCATGTTCTGCGGCGCCGCCTCGGCCCATCGCGGCGCCGCCCTCGAGGCCTGCGCCTTCCTGATGGACTGGCTGAAGACCAAGGCGCCCTTCTGGAAGAAGGAGGAGACGCCGGCGGGCGAGCGCTGGGTCGAGGCCCGGGCCGAGGACGACGAGGCCGCGTCGCGCTGGCGCTGATTTCTGTCCTGCCGATTCCCCGCTTCTCATCGTGCCGGCGGCGGTGTAGCCCGGCGACAAAGGGGGAAACGCGGCATGGTGCAGGCATCGGCGCAACCGGCGGCCGGCTGGGCGGATCTGCTCGCCGAAGGGCGGCTGCCGCGATTCGCCATGGTCTGCCTCGGCATCTGGCTGAACGCGGCCGACGCCCTGGTCACCGCCACCATCATGCCCAGCGTCGGCGCCGATCTGGGTGGCTATGCCTATTTCAGCTGGGCCACGGCCGGCTTCCTGGTCGGTGCCATCCTGGCGGGCGCCAGCGCCGGGCGGCTGTCGGAGCGGTTCGGGCTGCGCTGGGCCTCGGCCATCGCCGGCCTGGCCTTCGCGCTGGGCTGCGTGCTGAGCGCCGCCGCCCCGACCATCGGCGTGTTCCTGGCCGGGCGCGTGCTGCAGGGCATCGGCAGCGGCTGGGTTGCCGGCTTCTCCATGGTCGCGATCGCCCTGCTGTTCCCCGAACGGCACCTGGCCCGGATGTTCGCCGTGGCCTCGGGCATCTGGGGCATCGCCACGATCCTGGGGCCGCTGGTCGGCGGCCTGTTCGCCCAGGCCGGCGACTGGCGCGCCGTGTTCTGGCTGTTCGCGGCGCAGTCGCTGCTGTTCGCCGCCGCCTCGCCCTGGCTGCTGAAGGGCACGGTCTGCAGCGGCGGCCAGCCGGGCGTGCCCTGGCCACAGATCGGCGGGCTGGCGCTCGGCGTCGGCGCCATCGCCATGGCCGATGTCAGCCCGAGCCCCGCGATCGCCCTGGCGCTGGTTGCCGCCGGGCTGGGCGTGCTGGTGCTGGTGCTGCGGATCGACGCCGGCGCCCGGGTGCGGCTGCTGCCGCGCCAGGCGGGCAATCTGCGCACGGTCTGCGGCACCGCCTATGCCGCGATCTTCGCCATGATGGCGACCTCGATGGCGCTGAACGTCTACGGCCCCGCCATCCTGCAGACGCTGCACGGCCTGTCGCCGATCTGGGCCGGCTATGTGGTGGGGGGAATGGCCCTGGCCTGGACCCTCGCCGCCTTCGTTGTCGCCGGCGCCACCGGCGCCGGGGAGCTGCGCTGGCTGCTGCGCGGCGCCGGCTGCATCCTGGCCGGCGCGGTGCTGCTGGTGCTGGTGATGCGCGACGCCCCGCTGGTCTGGATCGTCGGCGCCTCCCTGCTGATGGGCGCGGGCTTCGGCTTCTCCTCCAGCCTGCTGAACCGGCGGCTGATCGGCACCCTGGCCGATGACGACAGGGCGATCGGCAGCTCGGCGCTGATCGCCGTGCGCCAGACCGGCGGGGCGGTGGGCGCCGCCATTGCCGGCGCCACCGCCAACCTGGTCGGCTTCGGCTCGGGCCTGACGGTCGAGACCGCCCAGGCGGCGGCGTTCTGGGTGTTCGTCACCGCCCTGCCGCTGGCCCTGTTCGGCACCTGGGCAGCCTGGCGGCTGACCGTCGCGGCCAGCCGCTAGCGCGATCCGTCAGCGGCCGGGTCGAGGCTGACCCACAGCGCGCCCTCGAACGGCATGGCGGCGAAGCGGCTGTTGATCTCGGCCAGGGTGGCGCCGGGGTCGAGGTCGCCGAAGATCTCCGGCCGCACCCAGCGCGCCACCGCCTCCGCTGCCACGATGTTGAGCGGCACGGCGTTGAAGAAGTTCCACAGCCCGTGCCCCTCGCGGGCGGCGGCGAGGCCGGACAGGCCGGGCGCGGCCATCACCGCTGCCAGGCTCCGCCGGGCGACCTCGGCCGGAACGCCGGGGCCGACCGCGACGCCCGGCGCGTCCGCCGCCTGCGGCAGGCCGGTGGCAATATAGACCTGCGGGTCCCGGCCGATCACATATTCGAGGCTGAGCACCCCGCCGCCGGCATCCGGGAACCGGTCGGCGGCGATGTTGCGGCCGCCGACCAGCGACACCAGCTCGCCCAGCCCGGTCCCGCCGATCGCCCAGCAGCAGTCGTCCGGCTGCGGATAAGCGTGCATCAGCACGGTCGGCCCCGACTCGGGATGCACCGCCATGCGCCGGCGGATACGGTCCAGCCGCGCCTCGTAGAAGTCGGCGAAGGCATTGGCCCGCTCCTCGCGGCCGAGGACGCGACCAAGCAGCCGCATCCCCGGCGCCGTGTTCGCCAGCGGCCGGTGGTTGAAATCGACCACCACCGCCGGCACGCCGGCCGCGGTCAGCCGGTCCAGGATCAGCCGCCCCTGCCCGGTCTCCGCCTGCCAGGCGCCGAAGATCGCGAGATCCGCCCCGACCGTCAGCGCCTTCTCCAGCGAGAAGCTCTCATCCGTGCCGCCGCCCACCACCGGCACCTCGGCCAGGCGCGGGAACCTCGCCAGGAAGGCGGCGTAGAGGCCGGGGTCGTATTGCCGCGTGTCGTCGGCCCAGCCGGCCAGCAGCGACACCGGATCGGGATCGAGCAGCGCCAGCGCCACCAGGTTGATGCCCGCGCCCAGCAGCACCGCCCGCGGCTGATGCGGCACCGTCACCTGCCGGCCGGCGGCGTCGGTCACGGTCACGGGCCACTCCGCCCGGGCCGGCGGGGCGAGCAAGCAGGTCAGCAGCAGAAGGGCGCAGACGAGCGCCTTGCATCGGGTCATCGGTCGTCCTGGTCACGTTCCCACAACGACCTAGACGAGAATGAGAATTAATGTCAATTAGCCCGCCGTTCGATCCCGGCAATCCTGCCGAGTCCTCCCGTGACCGGAGCCCACCTCACCGATGCGACATCGACCCCGCACCTGCCTGCTGCTCGGGCTGCTTGCCACCACGGCGCTCGCGCCGACGCCGATCCTGGCCCAGACGCAGGACCCGGTCCCGGCCGGCGACACGGGGACGACCCTCGCCCCGATCGTAGTGCAGGGCAGCGCGGAGACGCCGACGACCGAGGTGCGGGGCTTCACCGCCACCACCAGCGCCAGCGCCACCAAGACCGACACGCCGCTGCTGGAGACGCCGCAATCGATCTCCGTCGTCACCCGCGGGCAGCTGGATGCCCGCAACGTGCAGACCCTTCAGGAGGCACTCGCCTATACCCCCGGCATCCTGACCGGCCTGTACGGCTTTGCGCCGCGGCTCGACGCCTTCTGGATCCGCGGCTTCGACGCCGCCTATTTCGGCATCTTCCGAGACGGGCTGCGGCAGCCGACCGGCCAGGTCTTCGCCGGCATCCGCACCGAGCCCTACGGCCTGTCGGCGATCAACGTGCTGCGCGGCCCCGCCTCGGCCAATTACGGCCTGTCCTCGCCGGCCGGCCTGGTCGACCTGGTCACCAAGCGCCCGCCGGACCAGCCGCTGCGTGAGGCCGAGCTGCAATTCGGCAATCATGACCGCTATCAGGGCCAGTTCGATGTCGGCGGCCCTCTGGACGAGGAGAACCGCTTCTCCTGGCGCCTGACCGGGCTGTTCCGCGACAGCGACACCCAGATGCCGGCGGTGCCGGACGACCGCGCCTATATCGCGCCGGCCTTCACCTGGCGGCCGAACGAAGACACCACGGTGACGATCCTCGGCGCCTATCAGAAGGACAAGTCGGGCGGCAGCCTGTTCAACTACTACTCGCCGGCCACGGGCCTGCTCGACATCCGCACCGCGGACCCGGCCTGGAACGACCTGGACATCGAGAGCGTGCGCGCCGGCTATCAGATCGAGCACCGGGTCGACAGCGCGCTGACGCTGCGGCAGAGCTTCCGCTACGCCCATGTCGATGCCAACACCCGCTACGTCTACATCACCGGCCTGTCCGACGACGGCACCACCGCCTATCGCCGCGCCGGCCAGGACCGCGAGAGCCTGGACACGCTGTCGGTCGACAACCAGGCGCAGCTGCGCTTCGACACCGGGCCGGTGCAGCACACGGTGCTGGCCGGGCTCGACTACACCTTCGTCGACACCACCAACATCGCCGGCGACGGCGCGGCGCCGGACCTCGACCTGACCACCCGGAACTACGGCAAGCAGCACATCGACATGCCGTCGGTCTATGCCCGCACCTTCCAGCGGCAGGACCAGCTCGGCGCCTATCTGCAGGACCAGATCCGCCTCGGCGGTTGGCTGCTGACGCTGAGCGGCCGGCACGACTGGGTCGACACCTCGACCAGGGAGCGCATCGCCGGCACCGAGCAGGACGTCTCCGACAGCGCCTTCAGCGGCCGCGTCGGCCTGACCTATGTCACCGATTTCGGCCTCGCCCCCTATGTCGCCTATGCCACCTCGTTCAACCCGAACCTCGGCACGGATTTTCAGGGGCGAGCCTTCGAGCCGACCACGGCGGAGCAGATCGAGGCCGGCGTGAAATACCAGCCCGAGGGGCTGAACAGCCTGGTCACCGCCTCGGTGTTCCAGATCACCCAGGACAAGGGCCTGATCTCCGACTCGGCGCATGTCAACTTCAAGGCCCAGCGCGGCGAGATCCGGGTCCGCGGCCTCGAGCTGGAGGGCCTAGCCGATCTCGGCGACGGCCTGAGCCTGCAGCTCGCCTACACCTATCTCGACCCCGAGGTCACCGACGGCACGGCGGCGACCGAGGGCAAGGACCCGTCCGGCATCCCCAACCACGTCGTCTCCGCCTGGGCCGACTACCGGGTGCCGGACGCGATCGTGCCGGGGCTGAGCCTGGGCGCCGGTTTGCGCTATATCGGGTCGAGCTACCGCGACGACGACAACACCACCGGCCGGAACGACGCGGTGACCCTGTTCGATGCCGCGATCCGCTACGATCTCGGCGAGGTCGAGCCGCGGCTGGACGGGCTGCAGCTGGCGGTCAACGCCAGCAACCTGTTCGACCGCGACTATACCACCTGCGCCCAGGGCTACTGCTACCAGGGCCTTGGCCAGACGGTGATCGGCAGCATCCGCTACCGGTGGTGATGGACGGAACCGCCGGTGCCAGCTTCGTTGGGTTCGCCGATGGCGAACCCAATCCACGCGATGCGGTGCCCTACGCCGCGGCGGCCTTCGGCTCCTTGCGGACCTCGGCCGAGTACGCGTCCATCACGGTCTTGCAGATCTGGCCCGGAGTGAAGCGGTGCGGGCCGATCTCGCCGACCGGGGTGATCTCGGCGGCAGTGCCGGTCAGGAACACCTCGGTCGCCTTCGCCAGCTCGTCCGGCTGGATGTGGCGCTCGACCACCTCGATGCCGTTGCGCCGCGCCAGCTCGATCGCGGTCTGGCGGGTGAGGCCGTTCAGGAAGCAATCGGCGGTCGGCGTGTGCAGCTTGCCGTCGATGGCGAGGAAGACATTGGCGCCGGTCGCCTCCGCGACATAGCCGCGATAATCGTACATCAGCGCGTCCTGGTAGCCCGCCGCCTCGGCCTTGTGCTTGGCCAGGGTGCAGATCATGTACAGGCCGGCCGCCTTGGCGTGCACCGGGGCCGAGTCCGGCGACGGCCGGCGCCAGTCGGACAGGGTCAGGCGGATGCCCTTCATCTTGGCCTCGGCCGAGAAGTAGCTCGGCCATTCCCACACCGCGATGGCGACATGGATGGTGTTGGCCTGGGCCGACACGCCCATCATCTCCGACCCGCGCCAAGCGACCGGGCGGATATAGGCGTCGGTCAGGCCGTTCTTCTCGAGGGTCAGCGTCTTTGCCGCATCCAGCTCCGCCGTGCTGTAGGGCAGCTTCATGCCCAGCGTGGTCGCCGAGAACTCCAGCCGCTTCGAGTGCTCCGTGCCCTTGAAGATCCGGCCATTGTAAGCCCGCTCCCCTTCGAATACAGAACTGGCGTAGTGTAGCCCGTGAGTCAGGACGTGGATGTTGGCGCTACGCCATTCGACCAGCTTGCCGTCCATCCATATCCAGCCGTCACGGTCATGGAAGGGAGTCGTCGACATGATGGGCCTTTCCCGCATTGTCATTTGTGTCGCCGTCGGACCGTGAGCGGTAACATTCGGGGTCAAAACAAGTCAACATGGCTGACATAAAATCGCCCGTGAACCCGCTCTTCCTCCGCGAGGAGGAGATCCGCCAAGGCATCGAACTGCTATTCTACGCCTATCGCGGCTTCACTGCCGAGCCCGATGCGCTGCTCGCAACCCTGGGTCTCGGCCGGGCCCATCACCGTGCGCTTTATTTCGTCGGACGGCATCCGGAGATCACGGTCAGTGCGCTGCTGGCCATCCTGCGCATCACCAAGCAGAGCCTGGGGCGAGTCCTGAACGACCTGATCGAGCGCGGCTATGTCGAGCAGCAGCAGGGCCAGCGCGACCGGCGCCAGCGCCTGCTGACCCTGACCGACAAGGGCGCGGCTCTGGAACGCCAGCTGTTCGAGAGCCAGCGCAAGCTGATCGGCCAAGCCTACCGCAACGCCGGGGCCGAGGCGGTGGACGGCTTCCGCAAGGTGCTGGAAGGGCTGATCGCGCTGAGCGAGCCCGCCGCGGCGATGGAGGAGGAGCCGGAAGCGCCGGCTCCCGCCCCGCGCGTCGCCAGCCGGTAGAAGCCGATGACCATGATCGCCGACGAGCCCGCCCATGTCCTGGTCGTCGAGGATGACCGCCGGGTCCGCGAGCTGCTGCGCAAATACCTGATCGAGAACGGCTTCCTGGTCACCGCGGCGGTCGATGCCGCGGATGCGCGGGAGAAGCTGGCGGCGATCGCCTTCGACCTGATCGTGCTGGACGTGATGATGCCGGGCGAGACCGGGCTGCAGCTGACCGCCGACCTGCGCCAGCGCATGAGCACGCCGATCCTGCTGCTGACCGCCCGCGGCGAGCCGGAGGACCGGATCGCCGGGCTGGAGAGCGGCGCCGACGACTATCTCGCCAAGCCGTTCGAGCCGCGCGAGCTGGTGCTGCGCATCAACAGCATCCTGCGCCGCCTGGCGCCGCCGCCGCCGCGGGCCGCCGGCACCATCCGCCTCGGCGGCTTCACCTTCGACATCGAGCGCGGCGAATTGCTGCAGGAGGGCGAGCGCGTGCGCCTGACCACCGGCGAGGAGAACCTGCTGCGCATCCTGGCCCAGCACGCCGGCGAGACCGTGTCGCGCGAGGCCCTGACCGAATCCGGCACCATCGACGGCGGCGTGCGGGCGGTCGACGTGCAGGTGACGCGGCTTCGGCGTAAGATCGAGCCCGACCCGCGCCTGCCCCGCTACCTCCACACCGTGCGCGGCGAAGGCTATGTGTTGAGACCCGACGGATGATGCCCTCCCCCGCCCTGCCCCGGCTGTCCACACCCCTCGGGCTGCGGGCGCGGATCAAGCGGTTCCTGCCCCGGACCCTGTTCGGCCGGGCGCTGGTGATCATCGTCACCCCGATGATCCTGGCGCAGGCGATCTCGACCTATGTGTTCTTCGGCCGGCACATCGACGTGATCACCACGACGATGGCCCGCACCGTCTCCGGCGAGATCGGCCTGACCATCGACGAGATCGCCGGCGGCATGACGCCGGTGGCCCGCGCTGCCGTATTCTCGCGGGCGCAGCGGAACACCGGGCTGGTCTACACCTTCGATCCCGGCATCGAGCTGGGATCGACCAGCAGCGACGCCCTGGACGAGGGCCAGCGCGCCCTGGCCCGGGCCGTCCGGGCCTCGCAGCCCTACGACTTCACCATCCGGTCCGACCGGGACGACGACACCGATGTCGTCCGCATGCAGCTGCCGGAGGGCGTGCTGACGGTGGAGGTGCCGTCCAAGCGGCTGTCCAGCTTCACCACCAACCTGTTCTACCTGTCGATGATCGGGTCGACGGTGATCCTGTCGGCCGTCGCCATCATCTTCATGCGCAACCAGCTGCGCCCGATCCGGCGGCTCGCCATCGCCGCCGACCGCTTCGGCAAGGGCCGCGACATGCCCGGGTTCCGGCCGCATGGGGCGGAGGAGATCCGCCAGGCCGCCGAGGCCTTCATCGAGATGCGCGACCGCATCCGCCGCCAGATCCAGCAGCGCACCGAGATGCTGGCCGGCGTCAGCCACGACCTGCGCACGCCCCTGACCCGGATGAAGCTGCAGCTCGCCATGCTCGGCGACGGGCCGGACATCGACGAGCTGCGCACCGATGTCGAGGAGATGCGGCAGATGATCGACGCCTACCTCTCCTTCGCCCGCGGCGAAGGGACCGAGGAGGCGACGCCGACCGACCTGGCCGCCTTCCTGGAGGAGGTGGTGGTGGCGGCGCGGCGGGAGGGGGCCGACATCGCCTTCGACGCGCCGGAGAGCCATGTCCTGCCGCTGCGGCGCGAGGCGATGCGCCGCTGCCTGGCGAACCTGCTGTCCAACGCGCGGCGCCACGCCCGGCATGTCCGGCTGTCGGTGATCCAGGACGACACCGCCGTCGCCCTGGTGGTGGACGATGACGGCCCCGGCATCCCGCCGGCCCAGCGCGAGGAGGCGATGAAGCCCTTCGTCCGGCTGGATGAATCACGCAACCAGGAGACCGGCGGCACCGGCCTCGGCCTTGCCATCGCCCGCGACGTGGCGCGGCGGCACGGCGGCGACCTGATGCTGTCGACCTCGCCGATGGGCGGGCTGCGCTGCACGGTGCGCCTGCCGCTCTGATCCTTGGAGAGAGACCGATGGGCCGGTTGCGGGAGATCGTGTTCGAAAGCCGCTCGGCGCCGGCCCTGGCCCGGTTCTGGGCCTCGGCACTCGATGGCTACGCCGTGCGCGCCTATGACCAGGCGGAGATCGACCGGCTGGCCGCGTTGGGACTGACGCCGGAGACAGACCCTGTCGTCCTGGTCGACGGGCCGGGGCCTAGCCTGTGCGTCCACCAGGTGCCGGGGCGCGACTACACCAACAACCGCGTCCATCTCGACATCGCCGCGGCCGACCGCGCGGCGGAGGTGGAGCGGCTGCTGGCCCTGGGCGCCAGGGTCCAGCGCGAGGCCGCCGGCTACACGGTGATGCTCGACCCGGAGGGCAACCAGTTCTGCGTCGTCGCCAGTCCATTGCAGCCGGAACCCTCGACGTGACCGGAACGGATCCGTTTGCAGACGAGCTCGTCGCGCTCCTCCCCAATCTCCGCCGTTTCGCGATCTCCCTGTGCCGGACCCGCGACGGTGCGGATGATCTGGTGCAGGCCGCCTGCGAGCGGGCGCTGGCCAATGCCGAGCGGTTCGAGCCCGGGACCAGCTTTCCCGCCTGGATGTTCCGGATCCTGCGCAACCTATGGATCGACCAAGTCCGCAAGCGGAATACGGCAGGTCCGCAAGAGGACATCGATCAGCGCCGGGACATCGTCGGCGCCTCCGGCGAGCGCGATGTCGAGGCGCGGCTGACGCTGAATGCCGTGGGGGCGGGGGGGGAGGGGGGGGGGGGCGGGCCGCGGGGCGGGGGGGTGGTGGGGGGGG
>NZ_JASATH010000168.1:0-18532 GCF_038440215.1 Inquilinus sp. OTU3971
CCCCCCCCCCCCCCCCCCCCCCCCCCCCCGGGGGGGGGGGGGGAAGGGGGAGGGGTCTGCGCGCGTCCGCGCGCGAATGGGCAGAGGACAGATCCTGCTGTCAGGGCCGGATCGCCAGAGTTCAGGCGGGTCTTGACGGCGAAAACCCCCTCCCCCTACCCCCCTCCCGCGAGGGGAGGGGGGACTCGGTTGGGTTCGACCGGTTTGGGGGGATAGGGCCATGCCGACGAGCACGCCCACCCCTGCCTCCGAGCCGATGCCGGACCTGGTCCGGATCGACGCGGTGACCAAGCGCTTCGGGCCCGGCAGGCCGGCGCTCGATGCCGTCACCGCGGCGATCGGCGGTGGCCGGATCACCGGCCTCGTCGGGCCGGACGGGGCGGGCAAGACCACGCTGATCCGGCTGATGACCGCGCTGATGTGGCCGGAGGAGGGGCGGCTTGTCGTGCTCGGCCATGACAGCCGGGCCGAGCCGGCGCCGATCCAGGCCGCGATCGGCTACATGCCGCAGCGCTTCGGCCTGTACGAGGACCTGACGGTGCAGGAGAACCTCGACCTCTACGCCGATCTCCGCGCCTTGCCGCAGGCGGAGCGGCCGGCGGTGTTCGACGAGATCCTGACCTTCACCGACCTGAAGCGCTTCACCGGCCGCCTGGCCGGCAAGCTGTCCGGCGGCATGAAGCAGAAGCTCGGCCTCGGCTGCGCCCTGCTGCGCAAGCCGCGCCTGCTGCTGCTGGACGAGCCGGGCGTCGGCGTCGACCCGATCTCGCGGCGCGAGCTGTGGGGCATGGTGCAGGACCTGACGCGCGAGGGCATCGGCGTGGTGTGGTCGACCGCCTATCTCGACGAGGCCGAGAAATGCGACCGGGTGCTGCTGCTGAACGAGGGCCAACTGCTGTATGAGGGCGAGCCGGGCGGGCTGACCCGGCGGGTCGAGGACCGGGTGTTCCGGCTGACCGGGGTCGCGGGCCGCCGCCGGCAGGTGCTGGCGGCCGTGCTGGACCAGCCGGGCGTGATCGACGGCGTGATCCAGGGCACCGCGATCCGGCTGGTGGCCAAGGACGCGGGCCAACCCCCGGCTCCGCCCGAGGAGGCCGGCCCGGCCGCGAGAATCGGACCGGCGGCGCCACGCTTCGAGGATGCCTTCGTCGACATCCTCGGCGGCGGCCCCGGCGGCCGGTCGAAGCTGGCCGAGGCGCGCGAGACGCTGCCGCCGCGCGAAGGCCCGGTGATCGAGGCGCGCGGCCTGACCAAGCGCTTCGGCGACTTCACCGCCGCCGCCGACATCAGCTTCGACATTCCGCGCGGCGAGATCTTCGGCCTGCTCGGCCCCAACGGCGCCGGCAAGTCGACCACCTTCAAGATGCTGTGCGGCCTGCTGAAGCCGACGGCGGGGGAGGGGCGGGTGGCCGGCTTCGACCTGCGCCGCGACAGCGCCGAGGCGCGCAACCGGCTGGGCTACATGGCCCAGAAATTCTCGCTCTACGGCGATCTCAGCGTCGCCCAGAACCTCGACTTCTTCGCCGGGGTCTACGGCCTCGACCGGCGCCGGGCGCGGGGGCAGATCGGGCTGATGACCGAGATCTTCGCGCTCGGCGAGGTGTGCTCGCGCTCGGCCGGCACCCTGCCGCTCGGTTTCAAGCAGCGCCTGGCGCTGGCCTGCGCCGTGATGCACGAGCCCGAGGTGCTGTTCCTGGACGAGCCGACCTCCGGCGTCGACCCGATCAGCCGGCGCGAGTTCTGGACCCACATCAACGGCCTGGTCGAGCGCGGCGTGACCGTGCTGGTCACCACCCATTTCATGGAGGAGGCCGAGTATTGCGACCGGATCTCGCTGATCTATCGCGGCCGCTCGATCGCGCTGGGCTCGCCGGACGAGCTGAAGGCCAGGGTCGCGAGCCAGGACCGCCCGGATCCGACGATGGAGGACGCCTTCATCGCTCTGGTCGAGGCTTCTGATGCGAAGCAGGAGGCGGCGTGATGGGACTTCACCCTCCACCCAAGCACACCGAGTCCCCCTCCCGCAAGGGGAGGGGGGACAAAGAGGGGACGCGGCGTAAGGTCGACACAGCCTGTCGTCCGTTCGGGGTCAGCTCGTGACCGCCGCCTCTCAGGACGCCACCCCCGCCCCCTCCCGCGCCGACCGGATGCGGCGGTTCCGGGCGCTGCTGCGCAAGGAGAGCCGGCAGATCCTGCGCGACCCGTCCAGCCTGCTGATCGCCGTGGTGCTGCCGGTGCTGCTGCTGTTCCTGTTCGGCTATGCCCTGTCGCTCGACGCCGACCACACCAAGGTCGGCGTGGCGGTGGAGAGCCCGGGGCCGGAGGCGCGCGACCTTGCCGCCAGCTTCCAGGCCTCGCGCTATTTCGACGCCCGCATCGGCACCGACCGGCGGCAATTCGCCGAAGACCTGGTGACCAACCGGGTCAAGGGCATCATCGTCATCCCCGCGACCTTCGCCGCCGAGGCGGCGCGGCCGGGCGGGGCGCCGCAGATCCAGATCCTGGTCGACGGCAGCGACCCGAACACCGCGAACTTCGTCATGGCCTATGCCCAGGGCGTGCTGTCGGGCTGGCGGGCGATGCGGGCGGCGGGGCACGGCGCCGACGGCGCGCCCATGATCGATGTCGAGCAGCGCGTCTGGTTCAACCAGGAGCTGGTCAGTCGCAACACGCTGGTGCCCGGCGCCATCGCCATCGTCATGACCATGATCGGCACGCTGCTGACCGCGCTGGTGGTGGCGCGGGAGTGGGAGCGCGGCACGATGGAGGCGATGATGGCGACGCCGGTGACCGCGCTGGAGCTCTTGGCCGGCAAGGTGCTGCCCTATTTCCTGCTCGGCCTGGCGTCGCTGACCCTGTGCTTCTTCGTCGCCGTGGTGCTGTTCGGGGTGCCGTTCCGCGGCTCGATCGGGGCGCTGTACCTGGTCACCGCCGCCTTCCTGTGCCCGGCGCTGGGGCTGGGGCTGATCATCTCCTCCGCCACCAAGAACCAGTTCCTGGCGTCGCAGCTGGCCCTGGTGGCGGGCTTCCTGCCGGCCTTCCTGCTGTCCGGCTTCCTGTTCGAGATCAGCTCGATGCCGCAGCCGATCCAGTGGCTCACCTACATCCTGCCGGCGCGCTACTACGTGCCGGCGCTGCAGACCGTGTTCCTGGCCGGGGACATCTGGCCGCTGTACCTGCGCAACATGGCCGTGCTCCTGCTCGAGGGTGCCATCCTGCTGGCCCTGGCGGCGCGGCTGACCCGGAAGAGGCTGGCCTGAGATGTGGCGGCGACTCAAAGCCCTGGTGGTCAAGGAGCTGCTGGCCGTGCTGCGCGACCCGCGCGGCCGGATGATCCTGATCGTGCCGCCGATCATTCAGCTCTTTGTCTTCGCCTATGCCGCGACGATGGAGGTGAAGAACGTCGACATCGCCCTGCTGGACCGCGACCGCGGCGCCTGGAGCCAGGAGCTGGTGCGGCGGGTCGAGGGCACGCCCACCTTCCGCAGCATCCTGGTGGTCGACACGCCGGAGGCGCTGCGCCGGGCGATCGATCAGCAAGAGGTGCTGGCCGCGGTGCAGATCGGGCCCAGCTTCTCGCGCGACGTCGCCGCCGGGAGGCCGGCTGATATCCAGGTCATCCTCGACGGTCGCCGCTCCAACGCCTCGCAGCTGACCGGCAACTACATCTCGCAGATCGTCGCCGCCATGGCGCTCGACGCCGCCAGCCCCAGCGGCGTGGCGGCGATGCCGGACGCCGCGGTGCCGCGCTTCTGGTTCAACCCGGCGCTCGACACGCAATGGTTCATGGTGCCCAACCTGATCGCGGTGATCGCCGTGCTGATCGGGCTGATCGTCACCGGCCTGACCATCGCGCGAGAGCGCGAGCTCGGCACCTTCGACCAGCTGCTGGTGTCGCCGCTCCGGGTGCACGAGATCCTGCTGGGCAAGACCATCCCGTCGCTGCTGATCGGCTTCGCCCATTGCAGCTTCTACCTGCTGGCGGCGCTGATCTGGTTCGGCCTGCCGCTCCGCGGGTCGCTGGGCATGTTCTACACGGGCGTGTTCTTCTACCTGCTGGCCCTGATCGGGATCGGGCTGTTCATCTCGGCGCTGTCGGCGACGCAGCAGCAGGCGATCCTCGGGTCGTTCCTGTTCATGATCCCGGCGACGCTGATGTCCGGCTTCGCCACGCCGATCGACAACATGCCGGAATGGCTGCAGCCGGCGACCTTCGTCAACCCGCTGCGCTACTTCATCGTCATCGTCCGCGGCGTGTTCCTGAAAGGCCTGCCGGTCGAGGAGATGCTGCGCAACACCGTGCCGCTGGCGCTGATCGCCCTGGTGACGCTGAGCGCGGCGGCGTGGATGTTCCGCCGGCGGATGGAGTGAGAGACCGCTTGTAAACGCTACTGGCGCGGCCGTCTGACGGCGGTTTCTGCGCTTCCAGTGCTCACGGACCCAAACGTCCGCTGCGCGCCGGTTCTCGCAACCACCGCCATCCGACTCACGCCAGCGCATTTCCAAACGGTCTCTGAGCGGCCTCAGGGCAGCGGGACGGTCCGGTTGTAGGGATCCTCGCCGGGCTCCGCGGTGGGGCCGGTCCGGGACTGGGCAGCCGGCGTCGGGTTGTGGACCGACAGGTTGAAGTTGTCGCCCGGGACGTCGGGCGACGAGCACGCAGCCAGGGCGATGCCGGCCACGACCATAGGAAAGAACACCCGTATCGAATTCCGCATGATCCGTACTCCCCCTGGGAGCCGCCATCGCTGTTCGACAGCATCGACTCTCGTCCTACGATCCTCCTCGCCGCCCTCCTTCGCAAGTGCGTCCGCACGCCTCGACGGCACTCGCCCCGCGCCCGGATCTCGGTCATGATGGGCATTATGGACAGCGTTCTCGAAACCCTCGTTCAGATGTTCGATGAGACGTCGGTTCTGGTTGCTGCCTATGACGAGTTCGACCGGCTTCGCTACGCCAACCCGGCCTTCCGGGCGGCCTTCTCCATCGACGAGAACGAGACGCCGCTCTGGTCCGAGATCATGCGCCGGAATCATGGCGCCGGCCGGGGCTCGGTGATCCGGGCTGAGGATTTCGAGGCATGGCTGGTCTCGACGCAGTCCCGCCGCGGGAAGACCGGCTTCCGGGCTTACGAGACCGACCTGGTCGACGGCCGTTGGCTGTGGATGACGGAAAGCGTCCGCGGCGACGGCTGGATGCTTTGCATCGCCAGCGACATCACCGGCCTGCGGGCCGAGGATCGGGCCGTGCGGCAGGACCGGGACCTTGCCGTCAAGGCGTCGTACACCGACGAGCTGACCGGCATCGCCAACCGCCGCTTCGTCACCGAGCGGATCGAGGAGATGCTCCGCCGGCCGCCGTCCAAGGCCGGCGTGCTCGGCTGCGTCGCGCTGCTCGATCTCGACAACTTCAAGCCGGTCAACGACCGGCACGGGCATCAAGCCGGCGACCTCATCCTGCGCGACTTCGCGCGGCGCATCGCCGGCATGGCCCGGCGATCCGACTGCTTCGGCCGGATGGGCGGGGACGAGTTCCTGCTGGTCCTGCCGCGCACCTCGATCGGGCAGGCGGTCCTGGTGGTCGAGAGAATGCTGGCGGTGATCCGCTCGGCCCGGCCGGTCCCGGAGCGCGGGGAACTCGCCTACACCTTCTCCGCCGGGCTGGCGGAGGGCCGCCCCGGAGATACGGCCGCAAGTCTCTATGCGCGGGCGGACAAGGCGCTCTATTCCGCCAAGATGAGCGGCCGCAACCGGATCTATCGCGAGGGAGCGGAGCCGGACCGGCCGGCCATCGCGCAGTAGCCGCGCTTGTATCCAAACAATTGATCTGTTCCGGAGTTGGACGACTGTCTTTAGTTTGGGCAGCCGCCGGGCGCAGCATTCCACCGGCCCACTTCAGAGGCCCGGCGATGCGGACCGACACCTCCTCCACCATTGATGATGCGCCAGCGGCGCCGCGCGGCGGCTCGGCGCTGCAGCCGGTCGCGGCCGGGCTGCTGGCCGCCATCGTCGGCTTCGCCAGCGCCTTCACCGTGGTGCTGCAGGGCCTGGCGGCGGCCGGCGCCACCCCGGCCCAGGCGGCCTCCGGGCTGCTCGCGGTCTGCATCGGCCAGGGGCTGCTGGCGATCCTCCTGTCCTGGCGGTCGAAGCTGCCGATCAGCATCGCCTGGTCGACCCCCGGCGCCGCGCTGCTGGTCGCCACCGGCGTGCCGGCGGGCGGCTTTCCGGCCGCGGTCGGCGCCTTCCTGATGGCGGCGGCGCTGGTCGTCGCCGCCGGGCTGTGGCGCCCCTTCGGCCGGCTGGTCACCGCGATCCCGACGCCGCTGGCCGGCGCCATGCTGGCCGGGGTGCTGCTCGACCTGTGCATGGCCCCGGCCCGGGCCGTGGGCGCCATGCCGATGCTGGCCCTGCCGGTGCTGCTGGTCTGGGCGCTGACCTGGCGCTTCGCCCGGCTCTATGCCGTGCCCGCCGCGGTGGCGGCGGCGGTGGCGCTGATCGGCCTGACCACCGCGGTGCCGCCGGAAGCCTTCGCCCATCTGTGGCCCGAGCCGGTCTTGGTCGCCCCCGCCTTTTCCGCGGGCGCGATCATCGGCATCGCCGTGCCGCTGTTCATCGTCACCATGGCGTCGCAGAACGTGCCCGGCCTCGCGGTGCTGAACGCCAACGGCTACCGGCCGCCGGTCGGGCCGCTGTTCGTCGCCACCGGCGCGATCAGCGCCCTGACCGCGCTGTTCGGCGGCCATGCGATCAACCTGTCGGCGATCACGGCGGCGCTCTGCGCCTCGGCCGAGGCTCACCCCGATCCGGCGCGGCGCTGGCCGGCGGCGGTGGTGGCCGGGGCGGTCTATGTCGGGCTCGGCCTGTTCGCCGGCTTCGCCGCCGCCTTTATCGCCGCCTCGCCGCCGCTGCTGATCCAGGCGGTGGCCGGTCTGGCGCTGCTGGGCAGCCTCGGCGGCGCCCTGTCGACGGCGCTGGCGCGGGAGGAGGAGCGGCTGCCGGCGGTCGTCACCTTCGTCACCACCGTCTCCGGCCTGTCGCTGTTCGGCATCGGCGCCGCCTTCTGGGGCCTGGTGGCCGGCGGCGCGATGATGGCGCTGGACCGGCTGCGGGGCCCGGCGCTGCCATGACAAAGCCCGAAGCCTGGTGTCTCTGGGCGCCATCATGTTCGGAGAGGGATTCGCCGTGAAGCTTCTGGTCTCTGTCGTCGCCGCCCTGCTCGCCGGCCTGTCCTGCGCGTCCGCGCAGGAGCTGGCGATCCCCGCGGCCACCTATCCGGCGCTGCCCCGCCAGGCGGCTTCGGCCGAAGGCTTCGTGCCGCCGGGCTGGCGGCTGGAGGCGCAGGCCAGGGGCGACCTGAACGGCGACGGCAAGGCCGACCTCGCCTTCGTCCTGCACGGCACGGACCCGAAGAACGTGGTGGCCAACCCGGACGGGCTCGGCGTGGACTCGCTGGACACGAATCCGCGCATCCTGGCCGTCGCCTTCGCCCGGGCGGCAGGCTATGAGCTGGCGCTGGAGAACCATGCCCTGATCCCGCGCCGGACCGATCCGGTGCTGGAGGACCCGTTCGACGGCGTCGCCGCCGGCGGCCTCGAGATCGCCCGCGGCACGCTGCGCGTCAGGCTCGGCGTCTTCGCCAGCGCCGGGAGCTGGTCGATGTCGACGATCGCCACGACCTTCCGCTGGCAGAACGGCCGCTTCGAGCTGATCGGCTACGACCGCACGGAGACGAACCGGGGGAGCGGCGAGATCGAAGGCCTCAGCATCAATTATCTTACCCGTCGGGCGAAGCGGACCCAGGGCACGATCGAGAGCGATGCGGAGACGGCGCGCTGGGAGACCTTGCCGCGCGGTCCGCTGCTGAGCCTCGACGAGGTCGGCGACGGGCTGGAATTCGATCCGGACAGCCGGCGCTGAGGCACCGATGATCCTGACCACGCCGCGATTGCGGCTGCGGCCCTGGCGCGAGGACGACCGGGACGCCTTCGCCGCCCTGGCCGCCGACCCCGAGGTGATGTGCGACCTCGGCGGGCCGCTGGACCGGGCGGGCAGCGACGCCAAGCTCGACCGCTATCGCGCCGCCTTCGACCGGCACGGCTTCTGCCGCTGGGCGGTCGAGAGGCCGGCGGGCGAATTCCTCGGCTATGCCGGGATCATGCCGCTGGGGTCGGACCATCCGCTCGGCTCCGGCGTCGAGATCGGCTGGCGGCTGACGCGGCACGCCTGGGGCCACGGCTACGCCACCGAGGCGGCCGCGGCGGCGCTGCGGGACGGTTTCGGCCGGCTCGGCCTGGCCGAGATCCTGGCCTACACAGCGCCCGACAACCTGCGGTCGCAGGCGGTGATGGCGCGGCTGCACCTGCAACGCGATCCGGCGCGCGACTTCACCGCGACCTATGACGGCGTCGCCTGGCACGGGCTGGTCTGGGTGGCCCGGCCGCCGACGGGGCGGTGACCGGCAGAAATCCTGCCATCTGGCTGGAACGGGCGGGAAGTGGACATCGGGCCGTAGAAGGCTGCACATTGGTTGGGACGATACGCCACCAGCGCGCACTCCCATGGCCAAACAATTCATCCTCTTCGCGTTCGTCGCCACGTTCGGCGCGCTGGTGCCCGTGTTGCTACGGGCTGATGGGATAATTATTAGAATGACAGGGCTCGACGGTCGGACAAAGACAGTTAACCCTTCGCATCCCCCAAAGCGCGGCGAAGAACCAATCGTCGACCAATTGCTGAACTACCGCGAAACCGCCGAGGAGTGCCATAAGGCGTCCGAAATCATAAGGCTCGAAACTGACGTTCATAACCCATATGAGACGCCGACCTACGAGGTATCGATATCCGAGGCCTTTGGGTTCTGTCGCCTGGATTACTACGCAATCGTGATGAAGCCATGGCGGTGCCGCGCTGATGATATCGGATTTTGCCTGCGATCTCTCGTGGAGAATGAGTTTTCTTTGACCCTTTCTCATGGTTCCGCGACCGACTCCCGGCTGATGCAGGATCGGCCGAATGGCGCTCCGTTGAAGATATATTTCGATCTGACGAACTTAGATTCGGCAGCTAAATTCACGAGTTCAGACAAAGATTGTCGAGTGGTATTTGGCGGGATTGCGCATCCAAGCCCTGCCACGGACTCCGTCTTCATTTTCTCTGGAAATGTTACACTTTCGAAGCCCTGTTTCGCGGGATGAAAGTATCGCAAGTAGCCGTCGCGTTGTTAGCTGGCAGGACCCGATACGGCAATTCTATGCCGCCTGCGCTGCGGCCTCTATGGCAACCGTCCGCTTCGGGTCGAAAGCGGCCAGGCCCGGTCCGGGACATCACGGCCCGCCGGCGGGATCGACCGAGATCAGTGCGACGGGGAACTGATCACCCCTGCGCCGCCGGCCGGCTCGCGCAAGGCGGCCACCAAGCGTCGCACTCCGCATCATCGCGGATAGGATCGTAGGGCGTCTCGATACATTCGGCCGCCCCGTCGAAGGTGAGGGCATCGACCCCCATCAGTTGCGAGGGCAATATCCCCGGCAGCCGATCCTTCTGCCGGACACCTCGAGATGACCCATGCTCCCGATCACGCCATCCGCCGCCGGCGCGAGGCGTTCAATCGTGCCCTGGCCGGGGCGGACCTCAAGGCCATCGGCCCGCTTCTGGCGCCGAGCGCCGTTCTCGTCACGGGCACGGACAGCGCCGTCATCTCCGGCCGCAAGGCCCAGCTCGCAGCGTGGGAGCAGGAATTCGCCGCGTCCTTGCGCACGATCTACACCCGCACCCCCGACACCATCCTGGTCTCGCCGGTCGAGCCCATCGCGCTGGAGCACGGACGCTGGCAAGGCGTCACCGCCGCCGGCGGCCTGCCGCTCGCATCCGGCACCTACACCGCCAAATGGCGCAAGACCGGCGCGGATTGGGTGATCGAGGCCGAGATCTATCTCACGCTCGCCTGACCGCCTCTTCCGCCGGCCGCTATGACCCGCCGGCCCCAGGCGGCATGCCGTCGAATTCCGGCAGGCCGCCGGCGATCCGGTCCCAGGGCTGGCGGCTGCGCACATTGATCGCGGCGTCCGGCCGGATCGCCGACGGGTCGTCCAGAGACCCGGCATAGAGCGTGGCCGTGCCGGGATCCATCTCGCCGGTGCCGAACAGCTGGCTGCCGCAGGCCGGGCAGAAATGGCGCAGGGCCTGCCGCCCGCTGCCGCCGGTCGCGGCATAGCTGCGGGTCTCGCCGCGGATGGTCAGGGCCGCGCGCGGCACGCCGACATAGGTGGAGTGGCCGGCGCCGCTGGCACGCTGGCAGGACCGGCAATGGCAGTGTCCGGTGTAGACGGGATCGGCCGCCACCTCGTAGCGCACCGCCCCGCACAGGCATCCGCCCGTCATCATCCCTCGTCTCCCAAGCCCGGCCTCCTGCCGCGGCCAGCATAGCCGGCCGGAAATCCGGATCGAATTTTTATGTGCTCCGGGTGTCTGATCCGCGCCGATCACACGAGTCCGCAGGCCATCTGCGGAAAGGAGACTTCGTGCTCGACGTTCTGATGCTCGCCCTGGCCGCGGCGTTCTTCGCCGTCGGCCTGGGCTACGTGCTGCTTTGCGACCGGCTGTGAGGAAGCGATGACCTTCGACCTCGTCCTCGGTGGCCTGGTGTCCGTGCTGCTGCTCGGCTACCTCGTCTACGCCCTGGTCCGCCCCGAAAAGTTCTGAGCCAGGAAAGCGTCAGACACATGACTCTCAACGGCTGGATCCAGATCGCGATCTACTGCGCGATCGTCATCCTCCTGGTGCGCCCGCTCGGCGGCTACATGACCCGCGTCTTCGCCGGCGAGCGCACCGTCCTCTCCCCAGTCCTCCGCCCGGTCGAGCGGCTGTTCTACGCCGCCGCCGGCGTGCGCGAGGACCGCGAGCAGCACTGGACCGGCTATGCCTTCGGCATGCTGATCTTCAGCCTGATCAGCGTCGTCGTGCTGTACGCGCTGCAGCGCTTCCAGGACGTGCTGCCGCTGAACCCGGCCGGCATGTCGGCGGTGCCGGAAGGCATCGCCTTCAACACCGCGACCAGCTTCGTCACCAACACCAACTGGCAGTCCTATGGCGGCGAAAGCACCATGAGCTACCTGGTGCAGATGGCCGGGCTGACGGTGCAGAACTTCGTCTCCGCCGCGGTTGGCATCTCGCTCGCCATCGCGCTGGTGCGCGGCTTCGCCCGGCGGTCGTCCCAGACCATCGGCAATTTCTGGATCGACCTGACCCGGGCCGTGCTCTACGTGCTGCTGCCGATCTGCGTCGTCGCCACGATCTTCTTCGTCTGGCAGGGCGTGCCGCAGAATTTCGGCGACTATGTCGACGCCACCACGCTGGAAGGCGCGCACCAGACGATCGCCCAGGGGCCGGTGGCCTCGCAGCTGGCGATCAAGATGCTGGGCACCAATGGCGGCGGCTTCTTCAACGCCAACTCGGCCCATCCCTACGAGAACCCGACGGCGCTGTCGAACCTGGTGCAGATGGTGCTGATCTTCGCGATCGGCGCGGCACTGACCAACGTCTTCGGCCGCATGGTCGGCAACGAGCGCCAGGGCTGGGCGATCCTCAGCGCCATGGGCGTGCTGTTCCTCGCCGGCGTCTTCATCGCCTATTGGCAGGAAGCCGGCGGCGGGCATCTCCTGGCCTCGCTCGGCGTCGACACCACGCTGGGCAACATGGAGGGCAAGGAGGTCCGCTTCGGCGAGGCTTTGTCGGCCCTGTTCGCCGTGGTCACCACCGCCGCCTCCTGCGGCGCCATCATCGCCCAGCACGACAGCTTCACCGCGCTCGGCGGCATGGTGCCGCTGATCAACATGATGCTGGGCGAGGTCGTCATCGGCGGCGTCGGCGCCGGCCTCTACGGCATGCTGCTGTTCGTCGTCGAGGCGATCTTCGTCGCCGGGCTGATGGTCGGCCGCACGCCGGAATATGTCGGCAAGAAGATCGAGGCCAAGGAGGTCAAGATGACCATGCTGGCCCTGCTGATCCTGCCGGCCTCGATGCTCGGCTTCACTGCTTTGGCGCTGTCGACCCAGGCCGGGCTGGCCGGCATCCTCAACCCGGGGCCGCACGGCTTCACCGAGGTGCTCTACGCCTACACCTCGGGCACGGCGAACAACGGTTCGGCCTTCGGCGGCCTGACCGCGACCTCGCTGTTCTACACGATCACCCTCGGCTTCGCGATGCTGATCGGCCGCTTCCTGATGATCGTGCCGATGCTGGCCGTCGCCGGGTCGCTCGCCGCCAAGCGCAGCCTGCCGCCTTCGGCCGGCACCTTCCCGACCACCGGGCCGCTGTTCGTCGGCCTGTTGATCGGCGTGGTGCTGATCATGGGCGGCCTGACCTTCTTCCCGGCCCTGGCGCTGGGCCCGGTGGTGGACCACCTGGCCGCCTCCGCCGGCACCCTGTTCTGATCGGAACCTTCGGTCATGAAAGCCTCAAATTCCCCGGCGTCCCTGTTCGACGCCAAGATCCTGGGCCCGGCCGCGATCGACGCGGTCCGCAAGCTCGACCCCCGCGTCATGTGGCGCAGCCCCGTGATGTTCGTGGTCGAGACCGTCGCGGCCTTGACCACGGTGCTGCTGCTGCGCGACATCGCCACCGGCGCGGCCGGCATCGGCTTCACCATCCAGATCGTGCTCTGGCTCTGGTTCACCGTGCTGTTCGCGAACTTCGCCGAGGCGGTGGCCGAGGGCCGGGGCAAGGCGCAGGCCGAAAGCCTGCGCCGCACCCGGACCGACACCGTGGCCAAGCGGCTGCGCGACGCGGCAGGGCGTGACACCGAGCCGGTGCCGGCGCTGTCGCTGCGCCAGGGCGACCTGGTGCTGGTCGAGGCCGGCGACCTGATCCCCTCCGACGGTGAGGTGATCGAGGGCATCGCCTCGGTCGACGAGAGCGCGATCACCGGCGAATCCGCCCCGGTGATCCGCGAATCCGGCGGCGACCGGTCGGCCGTCACCGGTGGCACAAGGGTGCTGTCGGACTGGGTCAAGGTGCGCATCACCGCGGCCCAGGGGTCGACCTTCCTCGACCGCATGATCGCGCTGGTCGAAGGCGCGCAGCGCCAGAAGACGCCGAACGAGATCGCGCTGAACATCCTCCTGGCCGGGCTGTCGATCATCTTCGTCTTCGCCACGGTCACCATCCCCAGCTTCGCCGCCTATGCCGGCGGGTCGATCTCGGTGGTGGTGCTGGTGGCGCTGTTCGTCACCCTGATCCCGACCACGATCGGCGCGCTGCTCTCGGCCATCGGCATCGCCGGCATGGACCGGCTGGTGCGCTTCAACGTGCTGGCCATGTCCGGCCGCGCGGTCGAGGCCGCCGGCGACGTCGACACGCTGCTGCTCGACAAGACCGGCACCATCACGCTGGGCAACCGCCTGGCCACCGAGTTCGTGCCGCTGCCCGGCGTCACCGAGGCCGAGTTGGCGGACGCCGCCCAGCTCTCCTCGCTCAGCGACGAGACGCCGGAAGGCCGCTCGGTCGTGGTGCTGGCGAAGGAGAAGTACGGGTTGCGCGCCCGCGAGGTCGGCCGCATGCACGCCCATTTCGTGCCCTTCACCGCGCAGACGCGGATGAGCGGCGTCGACATCGAGGGCTCGGTCATCCGCAAGGGCGCGGTCGACGCCGTCATCGGCCATGTCCGCGAGGTCGCCGGCAATCCGCGCCTGGCCATGCCCAAGGAGCTGGAGCAGATCACCGAGCGCATCGCCAAGGCCGGCGGCACGCCGCTGGCCGTGGCCAAGGACGGCAAGCCGCTCGGCGTCATCTATCTGAAGGACGTGGTCAAGGGCGGCATCCGCGAGCGCTTCGCCGAGCTGCGGCGGATGGGCATCCGCACCGTCATGATCACCGGCGACAACCCGCTGACCGCCGCGGCGATCGCGGCCGAGGCGGGGGTCGACGACTTCCTGGCCCAGGCGACGCCGGAGGCCAAGCTGGCGCTGATCCGCGAGGAGCAGGGCAAGGGCCGCCTCGTCGCCATGTGCGGCGACGGCACCAACGACGCGCCGGCGCTCGCACAAGCCGATGTCGGCGTGGCGATGCAGACCGGCACGGTGGCGGCGCGCGAGGCCGGCAACATGGTCGACCTCGACAGCGACCCGACCAAGCTGATCGAGGTGGTGGGCATCGGCAAGCAGCTGCTGATCACCCGCGGCGCCCTGACCACCTTCTCGATCGCCAACGACGTGGCCAAGTACTTCGCCATCATTCCGGCGATGTTCCTGGCCTTCTACCCGCAGCTCGGGGTGCTCAACGTCATGGACCTGCACTCGCCGCAGAGCGCGATCCTGTCGGCGATCATCTTCAACGCGCTGGTCATCGTCGCGCTGATCCCGCTGGCGCTGCGCGGCGTCCGCTACCGGGCGCTCAGCGCGGCCGCGCTGCTGCGGCGCAACCTTCTGATCTACGGCCTGGGCGGCCTCATCGTCCCGTTCATCGGGATCAAGGCGATCGACCTGATCGTCACCGCCCTCGGCCTGGCGTGAGGCCAACATGCTGAACCAGATCCGACCCGCCCTCGTGATGATCGTCCTGCTGACGATCCTCACCGGCATCGCCTACCCCTTCGCCATGACCGGCATCGCCCAGGGGCTGCTGCCCGGCCAGGCCAATGGCAGCCTGGTCAAGCGGGCCGACGGCACCGTCATCGGCTCGTCCCTGATCGGCCAGGACTTCACCAGCGACAAGTACTTCCACGGCCGGCTGTCGGCGACCTCGGGCACCGACCCGAACGACCCGAGCAAGTCGATCTCGCTGCCCTACAACGCCGCTAACTCGGCCGGCTCCAACCTCGGCCCGACCAGCCAGGCGCTGGCGGACCGGGTGAAGGGCGACGTCGACGCGCTGGCGGCGCAGGGCATCAAGAACCCGCCGGCCGACATGGTCACCAGCTCGGCCTCGGGCCTCGACCCGGACATCAGCCCGGCCAATGCCGCGCTGCAGGTCGCCCGGGTCGCCGCCGCCCGCGGCCTGTCGCCGGACCAGGTGCGCGATGCCGTGCAGGCGGCCACCTCGGGCCGGTTGCTCGGCATCATCGGCGAGCCGCGGGTCAACGTCCTGCAGCTCAACATGGCGCTGGACGGGCTGAAGACCCCGTAGTCATTCTGGCTCCATGTCACAGACCGATCGGTCCGACGACGATCATCGTCCCTCGCCGGAAGCTCTGCTCGAGGCGGTCGCGAAAACCCGCGGCCGCCTCAAGATCTTCCTCGGGGCGGCGCCCGGCGTCGGCAAGACCTATGAGATGCTGTCCCAGGGCGCCGCGCGGCGGCGCGACGGGCTCGACGTCGTCATCGGCGTGGTCGAGACCCATGGTCGGGCCGAGACCCAGGCCCTGGTCGGCGGCTTCGAGATCATCCCCCGCCGCCGCGCCGAGCATCGCGGCCGGACGCTGGAGGAGATGGACCTCGACGCCATCCTGACGCGCCGGCCGGCGCTGGTGCTGGTCGACGAGCTGGCCCACACCAACGCCCCCGGCAGCCGCCACGACAAGCGCTACCAGGATGTCGAGGAGATCCTGGCCGCCGGCATCGACGTCTGGACCACGCTGAACATCCAGCATGTCGAGAGCCTGAACGACGTCGTCGCCCAGATCACCCGCATCCGGGTGCGCGAGACGGTGCCGGATGCCTGGATCGACGGCGCCGACGAGATCGAGCTGATCGACCTGACGCCGGAGGACCTGCAGAAGCGGCTGGCCGAGGGCAAGGTCTATATCCGCGACCAGGCCCGGCGCGCCGTCGACCATTTCTTCAAGCCCGGCAACCTGGCCGCGCTGCGCGAGCTGGCGCTGCGCCGCACCGCCCAGCGGGTCGACGACCAGGTGCTGGGTTACATGCGGGCCCATGCCATCACCGGCCCCTGGGCGGCCGGCGACCGCATCATGGTCTGCGTCAGCGACGCGCCGAATGGCGAGGCGCTGGTCCGCTACGCCCGGCGCGTGGCCGACCGGCTGGGGGCGCGCTGGATCGCGGTCTATATCGAAGGGTCGCGCCACCACCGGCTGGGCGAGGCCCAGCGCGACCGCATCGCCCGCGCCCTGCTGCTGGCGGAAAAGCTGGGCGGCGAGACCGTCACCATCCCGGCCAACGACATCGTCGCCGAGATCCTGGCCTATGCCCGGCGCAACAACATCACCCAGATCGTCATCGGCAAGTCCGACCGGTCGCGCTGGTTCGAGATGCTGCACGGCTCGGTGGTGCATGATCTCCTGCGCAAATCGGGGTCGATCTCGGTCCACGTCATGGCGGGGGAGGAGGGGGAGGCCCGGCCCGGCGATGAGCGGATCCAGACCCGCCCGGCCGAGGTTGGCTTCGACCTCAGGCCCTATCTGGTCGCCGCGGTGGGCGTCGTGGCGACGACCGTGGCCGCCCATCTGGTCGCCTTCTTCGCCACCGCCAACAGCATCGCGCTGGTGTTCCTGATCCCGGTGCTGTTCTGCGCCGCGCGCTACGGGTTGGGGCCGTCGATCTTCGCTTCGCTCTTGAGCGTGCTCGCGGTCAACTTCTTCTTCCTGGAGCCGCTGTATACCCTCTTCATCGCCGATCCCGCGAACGTCACCGCCCTGGTGTTCTTCCTGGTGGTCGCGATCGTCACCTCGAACCTGCAGAGCCAGGCCCGGCTGCAGGCCCGCGGCGCCGCGGCGCGGGCGCGGGCGACGGCCGAGCTGTTCGGGTTCAGCCGCAAGCTGGCGGCGATCGGCTCGGCCGACGACCTGCTCTGGGCCGCGGCCTACCAGATCGCCTCGATGCTGAAGCTGCGCGTGGTCGTGCTGATGCCGCAGGACGGCTCGCTGCAGGTGGTGGCGGGCTATCCGCCGGAGGACCGGATCGAGGAGGCGGAGCGGGCGGCGGCGCAGTGGAGCTGGGCCAATGACCGGCCGGCGGGGCGGGGGGCGGACACGCTGCCCGGCGGCAAATGGCTGTTCCTGCCCTGGCGCACCGCCTCCGGCCAGATCGGCGTGATCGGCATCGACCGCGACCAGCCGGGGCCGCTGCTCAGCCCCGACGACCAGCGGCTGCTGGATTCGCTGATGGACCAGGCGGCGGTGGCGATCGAGCGGGTGCGCCTGGCCAAGGATGTCGACGAGGTCCGGGTGGTGGCGGAGACCGAGCGGCTGCGCGCCGCGCTGCTGACCTCGATCAGCCACGACCTGCGCACGCCGCTGGCCTCGATCATCGGCGCCGTCTCCAGCCTGCGCCGCCACGACGCCACGCTGGACCCGAAGGCACGGACCGAGCTGATGGAGACGGCGGAGGACGAAGCCGAGCGGCTGAACCGATTCGTCGGCAACCTGCTCGACATGACCCGGCTCGAATCCGGCGTGCTGCAGCCGAAGCTGGAGGCGACCGAGGCGGCGGAGGTGGTCGGCGCGGCGGCGGAGCGCTGCGCCACCCTCGTCGCGCACCACCGACTGGTGCTCGACATCGTGTCCGGCCTGCCGCTGTACCTGCTCGATCCGATCCTCTTGGAGCAGGCGCTGGTCAACCTGATCGACAACGCCGCCAAATACGCCCCGGCCGGCACCGTCATCACCGTCTCGGCGCGGGAGGAGAACGGGCTGGTGCTGCGGGTGCTGGACGAGGGCGACGGCATCCCGGAGGACAAGCTGGAGGCGATCTTCGACAAGTTCCACCGCATCCAGCACGGCGACAGCGCCCAGGCCGGCACCGGGCTCGGCCTCGCCATCTGCCGCGGCTTTGTCGAGATCATGGGCGGGCGAGTCACCGCCGGCAACCGCGGCGACCGGCGCGGCGCCGTCTTCACCGTCACCTTCCCGCCCGACCTCGCCGCCCCGCCCCTGCCCGGCATTTCGATGGGGATGTGACCCGATGTCGAATCCGCCCGACACACGCGCCGCACCGCGCATCCTGATCATCGACGACGAGCCGCAGATCCGCCGCTTCCTCAAGATCAGCCTGGCCGCCGACGGCTATGCCCCGATCGAGGCGGCTGGCGGTGCCGAGGGGCTGGAGCGGGTGGTGCAGGACCGGCCCGACCTGGTGATCCTCGACCTCGGCCTGCCCGACATCGACGGCCAGCAGGTGCTGAGCCGGATCCGCGAGCTGTCGGCGGTGCCGGTGGTCGTGCTGTCGGTCCGCGCCGGCGAGGCGGAGAAGGTCGAGGCGCTGGACCGCGGCGCCAACGACTACGTCACCAAGCCCTTCGGCATCGCCGAGCTGACCGCCCGGCTGCGCGCCGCCCTGCGCCGCGGCGGGCTGGAGGACGAGGCGGCCGAGGCGGTGATCGAGGCCGGGCCGCTGACCGTCGACGTGCCGCACCGCCGGGTGCGGTTCGAGGGGCGGGAGATCCGGCTGTCGAAGAAGGAGTTCGAGATCCTGCGCCTGCTGGCCGCCCATCACGGCCGGGTGGTGACGCATCAGAAGATCCTGCGCGAGGTCTGGGGCCCGGCGCATATCGACGCGATGCAGTATCTGCGCGTCTATGTCGGCCAGCTGCGCCAGAAGCTGGGCGACGACCCCGCCCCGCCGCGGGGGGTCGGGGCCCGCCCA
>NZ_JASATH010000169.1:0-18190 GCF_038440215.1 Inquilinus sp. OTU3971
GGGGGGGGGGGGGGGGCGGGGGGGGGGGGGGGGCCCCCCCCCCCCCCCCCCCCCCCCCCCCGCCCCCGGCACTCGTGCCCCCCGCACCCGCGCCGTCGTGTTCGACCTGGACGGCACCCTGGTCGACAGCGTCGCCGATGTCGCCGCCGCCCTGGCCGTGGTGCTGCGCGAGGCCGGCATCCACCCGCTGTCGGAGGACGAGGTGCGCGGCCTGATGGGCCATGGCGCGCCCGGGCTGCTGCGCGGGGCGCTGCGGCTGCGGCGCTGCGGCCCCGGCGAGGCCGAATGGATGACCCGGCGCTTCCTCGACCGCTACGCCGCGGCGCCGGCGGTGCGCAGCACGGCCTATCCCGGTGCGGTCGCGGCGGTGGCGGCGCTGGCGGCCGCCGGGATCCCGGTCGGCATCTGCACCAACAAGGCGGCCTGGACCGGGCGGGCGGTGCTGCGGGCGCTGGGCTTCGCGCCGCATGTCGGGGCACTGGTCGGCGGCGACAGCGGCCACGGCATGAAGCCGGACCCGGCGCCGCTGCTGGCCTGCATCGCGGAACTCGGCGCCGCGCCGGAGGACACGGTCTATCTCGGCGACCATCATGTCGACGTCACCACCGCACGGGCGGCCGGGGTGCGGGTGCTGGCGGTGCCGTTCGGCTATGGCGACGTCGCCATGCTGGAGCCGGACGGGATCCTCGCCGACTATGCGGCACTGCCCGACATGCTCGGCCTGGTCGAGGCCGGATAGCGATGCAGCTCCAGGCGATCCTGTTCGATGTCGACGGCACCCTGGCGGAGACCGAGGAGGTGCACCGCCGGTCCTTCAACGCCGCCTTCCGCGCCGCCGGCCTCGACTGGCACTGGAGCCGGGACCTGTATCGCGAACTCTTGGCCGTCACCGGCGGCAAGGAGCGGATCGGGCGCTACCTCGCCGGTCTGGCCGACCCGCCCGGCTGCGACGTGGCGGCGCTGCACCGGGCCAAGACCGAGCGCTACACCGCGCTGGTGGCGGCCGGCGCCGTGGCCCTGCGCCCGGGCGTCGCCCGCCTGCTGGCCGAGGCGCGGGCGCAGGGCGTGCGCCTGGCGATCGCCACCACCACGACCCCGGCCAATGTCGCGGCGCTGCTGGCGGCGGCGCTGGGGCCGGAGGGGCCGGCGCTGTTCGAGGTGATGGTCGCGGGCGACGCGGTGCCGCGCAAGAAGCCGGCGCCGGATGTCTATCAGGCTGTGCTGGAGGCGATGGGGCTGGACCCGGCCGGCTGCATCGCGATCGAGGATTCGCGCAACGGCGTGCTGTCCGCCCGCCGCGCCGGCCTGCCGGTGGTGGCGACGCCGGGCCTCTACACCGGCGACGACGATCTGCGCCATGCTCTGGCGGTGCTGTCCGACCTGGGCGAGCCGGACGCGCCCTACCGCCATCTCGGCGGCGCCGGTTCCGGCGAAGGCTGGGTGACGGTCGAGGCGCTGGGGCGGTGGGTGCGGGAGGGCGGGAAAGCCCCCTCCCCCTGCGGGAGGGGGTAGGGGGAGGGGGTGCCGCGGCCAGGACCGCCCGCTACTTCCCGATCTCCTCCTGGATCGTCCGCGACAGGGCGAACAGGCGGCGTTCCAGGACGAAGGGCTGGTCGCAGATCGCCGGCAGCAGGCGCTCGCGCTCGTCGAAGACGCGCTGGTCCCAGGTCAGCTGCCGCTCCAGCTCCTGCCGCTTCTGCGCCACCGCCATGTCGGTCGAGGTCGCGTCGACCCCGTCCAGCGCCGACGTCGTCTGCTCGATCCGCCGGGCCAGCGCCGCCTGCCGGGTGTTGAAGCGGCGGATGCCGCGGATGATGGTGGCGCGCTCGCCGTTGATGCTCTCGAACAGCCCGGCGAACAGCTCGGACAGCGCGACCTTGCGGTCGCCCTCATAGCCGGCGGCGAAGCGGCGGATCTCGGCCGTCGCCTGGTCGACCGTGACCCGGCGCGGCGCCACCCGCTCGACCAGCGCCGCCACCACCGCGTCGTCGCGCCAGGACGGGCCGTTGGCCGTGGGGTCGTCGCCCGACCACATCGCGCCGACCGACAGCTCCGGCTGCAGCACCTGGACGCAGGGCCAGTCGTCCTTCGGCGGATTGGCGGCGTCCTGCCCCCAGGCCGCGGCGGGCGCCAGGGCGAGGAGCACCCATGTCGCGATAAGAGGGGCGGAGCGGACCATGACGGCCTCCTTTCAGCCGGCGCCGGGGCCGCGGACGCGGGCGACGAGGCCGCGCGCCGGGTCGTAGGCCAGGATCGCCCCGCCGAGGAACACCACGGCGAAGGCAAGGACGAGCAGCAGCGACTGGGTGTCGACCTGGCCGTAGAGGGCGAAGCGCACCAGCTCGACCGCATAGGTGAAGGGGTTCAGGCCGCAGACGTCGCGCAACAGCGGGCTCGCCTCCTCCACCTTCCACAGCGGGTAGAGGGCGGAGGAGGCGAAGAACATCGGGAAGATCACGAAGTTCATCACCCCGGCGAAGTTCTCGAGCTGACGGATCGCCGAGGACAGCAGCAGGCCGAGCGCGCCCAGCATCAGCCCGGACAGCACCAGCGCCGGCAGCACGGTGACATAGCCCATCGGCGGCGGCTCGATGCCCCAGAGCCGGGCGATCAGCAGGAAGACATAAACCTGCGGCAGCGACAGCAGCGTGCCGGCCAAGAGGCGCGCGGTCAGCAGGAACCAGCGCGGCATCGGGCTGGTCAGCAGCACGCGCATGCTGCCCATCTCGCGGTCATAGACCATGGACAGCGAGCTCTGCATGCCGTTGAACAGCTGGATCATCGCGATCAGCCCGGGGACGATGTACTCGTCATAGAGGATGTAGGTCTCATAAGGCGGGATGATCGACACGCCGAGCACCGAACGGAAGCCGGCAGCGAAGATGAACAGCCAGACCAATGGCCGCACCAGGGCGGAGATGAAGCGGGTGCGCTGGTGCACGAAACGCAGCCCCTCGCGCCACAGGATGCCCAGCAGGCAGCGCCAGGCGCCGCCGATGGTGACCATGCCCAGGGGCCGCCCGGCGTCGATCATGCTCATGCCGCCTCCGTCAGCCGGCGGAAGGCGTCCTGCAGCCCGCCGGCGCCGAGATCGGAGATGATCGAAGCGGCCGGGCCCTGCCGCAGGATGCGGCCCCGGTGCAGGATGATGGTCGGGTCGGCGGCCTCGACCTCGTCGATCAGATGGGTGGCCCAGACCACGGTCAGGCCGCGGTCGCGCACCAGGCCGCGGACATCGGCCAGGATCGCGGCCCGGCTGCGGATGTCGAGCCCGACCGTCGCCTCGTCGCACAGCAGCAGGCGCGGCTCGTGCAGCAGCGCGCGGGCGATCTCGATCCGCCGCATCTCGCCGCCGGAGAAGCTGCGGATCTTGCGGTCGGCCTCCTTGGCCAGGCCGACCCGCTCCAACTCCGCCGCGATCCGTTGTCGGGCGACCGATCGCGGCATGCCGTGCAGCGCCGCGTGGTAGCGCAGGTTCTGCCGGGCCGAGAGGTCGGGGTCGAGCGCGCGCTGCTGGAACACCACGCCCATCAGCGCCAGGGCCCGCCCGGGTTCCTGCGCCAGGTCGTGGCCGAACACCCGGATGCCGCCCGACTGGGCGCCGTAGAGCCGGGTGACCAGGGAGAACAGCGTGGTCTTGCCGGCGCCGTTCTGGCCGAGCAACACGGTGAAGGTGCCGGGCCGCACCGCGATCTCGATCTCCACCAGGATCTCGCGCCCGCCGATCCTGTGGGAGAGGCCGGTGACGGCGAGGGCGTCAGCGGGGGACATGGCTGACCGTCCCGCCCCGCAAAATCCACTCTCCCCCTCCCCTTGCGGGACTATCGGATTCACACGTCTCATCCGCACCCTCGCCGGGCCCTGTTCGTTGCCTCTCCCGCTTGCGGGAGAGGCCGGGCTCGCGCAGCGAGACCGGGTGAGGGCAGCTCGGCCGCGACACCAGGATCAGCGTTTCAGGACGGGGTGGATCATGCCTTCGCTCGCGGCAAAGCGGTGCTTTCGGCGAGGCCGCTATCCCCTCACCCGGACATCCTTCGGATGTCCGACCTCTCCCGCAAGCGGGAGAGGCAATCGGTTCGCATGCCCGCCGTCGGCGTCGCCGAAAGCCGGCTCCTGCGGCAACACCCCCTCCCCCTGCCCCCTCCCGCGAGGGGAGGGGGAGGATGATTGGGCGGGCCGGCGAGAGCGTCGCCATCTAGCGGATCGCCACGCCCCAGGGCAGTTCGCCCACGGGGATCGACTTGATCACCTTGCGCGCAGCCACATCGATCACCGAGATGTCGTTCGAGGCGCCGTTGGTCGACACCAGGTACTTGCCGTCCGGGGTGAAGGCGAGCTGCCAGACCCGCTGGCCGACCAGGAGATAGTCTGTCACCTCATAGGTCGCGGTGTCGACCACCGCGACGCGGTTGGCCGGGCCGAGGGCGACGAAGGCGGTCTTGCCGTCGGCGGTGATGCGCACGCCGACCGGCTGGATCGTCTCCTTGCGCACGCCCTGGACCGCGAAGCCGATCTTCTTCAGCACCTGGCGCGACGCCGCGTCGATGACGCTGACCGTGCCGCCGATCTCGGCCGAGACCCAGACCTGCCTGCCGTCCGGCGTGAACTGGGCGAAGCGCGGCCGGGTGTCGACCAGCACGTTGTCGGTCACCTGCAGCGTGTCGGTGTCGATGAAATGCGCCATGTTGGTGGTCTCGGAAGTGTTGACCAGCCATTTGCCGTCCGGGCTGACGCCCATCCCCTCCGGCTCCACCCCCACCGGGATCTCGGTCTCCATCGCCCCCTGCTCGAGGTCGAGGACCGTGACCATGTTGTCGTCCTCATTGGCGACGTAGAGGCGCTTGCCCTCCGGCGCCAGCACGAACAGCTCCGGATCCGGGCCGCTGGGCAGCGTGCCGAGCGGCTTCAGCGTCTCCGTGTCGATCATCTCGATGTGGTCGTCGTCGCTGGTGCAGACGTAGAGCGTCTTGCCGTCATTGCTGAGGGTGATGCCGCGCGGCCGCTGGCCGACCTTGATGGTCTGGGTCACCGCCATGGTGTTGAGGTCGACCACGCTGACGGTGTTGCCCTTCTCGTTCGAGACATAGGCGGTGAAGGCCTGCGCCGGGCCGGCGCCGAAGGCCGCCGCCGCTGCAGCCACAGCCAAGAGCACAAGCCTGTTCATGCGCGGCCTCCTATTGGTCGGGGTTGAGACGGCACGACGATTCCGGCTCATCATAGCCGAGCGTGTCGAGCGGCGTGCGCTGGTGCAGGAAGCCCTCCTGCGGCGAGACCGAGACCAGCATCATCGGCGAGGCCAAGAGAATCGGCTGGCGCAGCTGCTGGTCCCAGCGCCGGAAGGTCAGCGGCACGCCCTTGAAGGCGCCGAGCTGGAAGGCGTCGGACACCAGGTAGTCGCGGATCGCCGCGGGATCGGCCTTGCCGGTGCGGGTCACCGCCTCGCCCAGGGCGCGGATCGCGGCCCAGGCGGCGTAGTCCCGCTCCAGCATCCAGCGGCCGGCGGCCTTCTGGAAGCGGCGCTGGATCTGGGTGCCGCCCCACTGCTCCTGGCTGCGGTGCCAGGCGGTCGGCACCAGCCCCTGGGTGCCGACCACCGGCCGCGCATCCCAGGTGCGGTAGGGCAGGTATTCGCCGAACACCTCGCTCTCATCGGCCACGACCATGACGTCGTAATCCGGCAGGCGCTGGGTCAGCTGGGTCATCTGGCGCTGCACCTGCTGCTCGCCGGTGTCGGAGCGGCGGGAGCCGGCCTGGAACTCGTATGTGCGCTCCTCGACGATCTGGGCGCCGTAGCGCTTGGCGGCGCGGCGGATGGCGTCGGCGAAGGCCTTGTCGTCGTCGAGCGTGCCGGAGACCAGGACCCAGCGGGTCCAGCGCTTGAACGCCAGGTACTGCGCCAGCGCGTCGGCCTTCATCGCCCGGCTGGGGATGGTGTGGAAGACATTGGCGCGGCAGTCGCTGACGCGCAGCCGGTCGTCCTGGGCGCGGGCGTCGAGGATCACCGCATCCTTCATCTCCGGCAGGTCGGCCAGCTGCAGCAGCCGGTCGGCCGGCAGGTCGGCGACGATCAGCTTGGCGCCCTTGCCTGTGAGGGCCGCGGCCGCGCCGGCGAGGTCGCCGCCGGCCGGGACCACGGTCTCGTCCAGCGTGTAGTCCTGGCCGAGGAAGCGGCCGGTGGTCTGGTTGTCGGTGATGGCCAGGCGGGCGCCGGCCAGCCCCTTGTCCTTGGCCACCGGCTCGACCAGCGACAGCGGCTCCGGCTCCGGGATCGCCTCGCTGAGCCAGCCGATGGTCACAGACAGCTTGGGCGCCGCCGGCTGTGCCGCGGCGGGAAGGGCTGGCAGGAATACCGCAAAGCCAAGCGCCACCCAGCCATTTACTCTCCCCCTCCCCTTGCGGGAGGGGGCAGGGGGAGGGGTCTGTCGATCGAAGAGTGCCGGCGCCTGGCCGCCGGGAACCGCGGTCGGCGGCGGTGCCGATCCTCGAATATCCGCTCCCGCGGCAACACCCCCTCCCCCTGCCCCCTCCCGCGGGGGGAGGGGGAGGATGGAAAGGACGGGCCGGAGTGCCTTGAGCATGATCAGCTCGCGCCCGCCTCCTTCAGATAGGCGATGACGGCGAGCCGGTCCTCTTCCTTCGGCAGGCCGGGGAAGACCATCTTGGTGCCGGGCACCAGGGTCTTGGGATTGGCGAGGTACTTGTCGAGCGTCGCGTCGTCCCAGGTCAGGTGGGCGTTCTTCATCGCGTCGGAGTATCTGAAGCCGTCGATCGCGCCGGAAGCCCGGCCGACCACGCCATGCAGCGACGGGCCGAGCTTGTTGGTGCCGGCATCGAGCGAATGGCAGGCCTGGCACTTGGCGAAGACCTGCTTGCCCTTGGCCGCGTCCCCCGCGGCATCCTGGGCCTGGGCCGCCATCGGCAGCGCGAATGCGGCGGCAGCCGCAACCACGAGAAAACCTCGCATCTCGGACGTCCTCCTGCTGGGCCGGACGGGCCGGCGTTCCGCTTCGGTGCAGCCTGGGCCGAGACCCTGCCGCGCCTGCCCGCTCGACGGCGGGGATTGGCCCGACTGTATGAACCGCCCCCGGCCCCGACAAGGCGAGAAGCGGGGTCTGAGACCAAAGTCCAATTCAGCCGCGGGACGAAAACGCGCCCTGTTGTTTCTGCCACTGCGGGAGAATTCGGGTGCCGTCATCCGGCCGCACGCAGAACCAGGATCGGCCAAGGGTGCTGAGCCGCCGGTGCGCGCTCGGCGGCGGCTTGGCGTTGAGCCTCCTGGGCGGCGCGGCCGCTCCGCCGGCCGACCCGCCGCTGCCGGTGACGGAGGTCGCGCCGGGCGTCTTCGTTTTCCATGGCGCGCATGAGGAGGCGACGACAGCCAATCTCGGCGGCATCGCCAATCTCGGCTTCGTCGTCGGCGGCGAGGCGGCGGCGGTGATCGACACCGGCGGCAGCACCGCCGAGGGACGGCGGCTCCGGGCGTCGCTCTTCCATCACACCGCCCTGCCCGTCCGCTGGGTCGTCAACACCCATTTCCACCCCGACCACGCGCTGGGCAACGCCGCCTTCGCCGGGCCGGGCACGACCATCATCGGCCACGCCAATATGCCGCGCGGCCTGGCCGCCCGGGCCGACACCTATCTCGGCGGGCTGCGCCGGGCGCTGGGCGACGCCGCCGCCGGCACCGGGATCGTGCCGCCGACACTGCTGGTGCGCGACCGGCTGTCGCTCGACCTCGGCGGCCGGACGCTGGAGCTGAAGGCCTGGCCGGCGGCGCACACCGACGCCGACCTGACCGTGCTGGACACCGCGACCGGCACGCTCTTCGCCGGCGACCTGGTGTTCCTGGAGCGGGTGCCGGCGATCGACGGGTCGCTGCGCGGCTGGGTCGACGCCATCGCCGGGCTGCGGCGCGAGACCGGGATCGCCCGGGTGGTTCCGGGCCACGGGCCCGTCTCGGCCCGCTGGCCGGATGCGCTCGACGACGAGGAGCGCTATCTTGGCCTGATCCTGGCCGAGACCCGCGCGGCACTGGCCGCCGGGCGCAGCCTCGACCAGGCGGTGGCCACGGTCGGCCGGTCCGAGCGCGGCCGCTGGCTGCTGTTCGACGACTACAACGACCGCAACGTCGCCACGGCCTATACCGAGCTGGAATGGGAGTAGGACGACGAGGGGAGGACACGATGCCGAAGCACGCCGCAGCGTTGGCGCTGATCGCCCTGATCGCCCTGTCGGCCACCGCCCGGGCGGCCGACGAGGCCCCCTGGCCCGACCTGAAGGCCGCGATCTTCGGGGACAAGGCGGTCGCCGACGGCAGCGCCTTCATGCGGGTCGAGGCGCCGCAGCGGGCCTATGACGCGGCGGTGGTGCCGGTGACCATCCGCTTCGACGGCGGGCATATGCCCGGACGGATCCGTGCCGTGACCCTGGTGGTGGACAAGAACCCGGCTCCGGTCGCCGCCGTGTTCCGGCTGGGCGACGGCATCGCCGACCCGACCATCGGCACGCGGGTGCGGGTGAACGAATACACCAACATCCACGCCGTGGCCGAGACCGAGGACGGGTCGCTGTTCATGGCCGCCGCCTTCGTCAAGGCAGCCGGCGGCTGCTCCGCCCCAGCGAGCAAGACGCCGGACGACGCCCTCGCCCATCTCGGCGAGATGCGCACCAAGAACCTGGACGCGGCGCAGATCGGCGCGCCGAGCCGGGTCGAGCTCCTGATCCGGCACCCGAACTATTCCGGCATGCAGATGGACCAGATCAAGCGCACCTACGTCCCGGCGCGCTTCATCGAGACCATCGAGGTCAGCTATGACGGCACGCAGCTGCTGCAGGTCGAGGGCAACATCTCGCTGAGCGAGAACCCGGTGGTGGAGTTCAGCTTCACCCCGAACGAGACCGGCCGGCTGAGCGCCACGGCCAAGGATTCGGACGGCGCCGTGTTCACCGGTGCCTGGCCGGTGCCGGCGACGATGTGAGGCCCCGTGGGTTTTGGATTTGTCCGAGAAGCAGAGAATCGATGAGCGGAACGCTCGTAGATCCCAGATTGTCATGCCCGGGCTTGACCCGGGCATCCAGGGAATGTCGATGCCGCTCTGGGTGGCCCCTGGATTGCCGGGTCAGGCCCGGCAATGACAAGGAGGAGAAGATCTCCTCCTTCGGGGAGCCAACTCCTGGGCCCTTAAAAGCACCGGAAATCAGCTTCGATCTGCGCCAGGCGCAGCGTGTCGACCATGGTCTTCAGCATCGTCATCTCGCGGAAGATGCCGGCCTGGTCGCCGGTGGCGAACTGCATGCGCAGCACCGTCTCGGCCTTCTCATAGGCGTCGTACGGCATGATCGAGGAGACCGCGTCGATGCTGCAGGAGCAGCGCTGCAGCATCTCCTGCGTCTCGCCGTTGCTGGCCATGCAGCCGATCACATAATCGGCCACCACCGGGGTCGGATAGTCGTTCGCGCGCGCCGGGCCGGGCGTGGCGAGCAGCGCCGGGGCAAAGAGGGCGAGAACCGCACAGCCCTTCATGGCGATCGCTCCGCAGTCGCGTCGGGCCGCCAGCAGAGCAAAGGGGCGGCAGCGGGTCAATTCGTTCCAAGGAACGAGGCCCCATGACCGGCGCGGTCCCGGCGGCGCTGGTGGCGAGCCTGCTGACCGCCGTTTCCGGCTACACCGGCTATGCCGTGCCGGGCAACCCGCCGGTGGTGCTGATGCTGCCGCATGCGGCGCTGGAGGAGATGGCCTGTGACCATCCCTGCGCCGTGATGGGCTATGCCGAGCCCGACGGCACCATCGCGCTCGACGACCGGCTGCGAATCGGCGCCGACCCGGCCGACACCAGCATCCTGGTGCACGAGCTGACCCATTTCCTGCAGCGCGCCGCCGCGGGCGGGGCGCCGGCGGCCGACTGCGCCGCCTGGGTCGAGCGCGAGCGCGAGGCCTATGACGTGCAGTATCGCTGGCTGCGCGACACGGCGCCGACGATGCGCGAGTTCTCGATCCGCCTCGTCCGCCTCGGCCCCCACCCGCTGATCCCGCCGTGCCGGCCGGGTCAGCCGATGCCGTGAGCGGCGCCGCGGCATGGTTGGTCGAAATTGCGGAACTATTGGGCCTCACCCTTGAACAAGTGCGGTCGCCAGCTTTCTTTCGCGCCGCAAAAATCCGGTCGAGGTGCCGGCTTCACTGCCGGCCCCACCCGCCATGGCCCGCCTACCCCTCGCACTGTTGACCAGCGCCCGTAATCAATATTTGAAGATTGTACCTTGGTATAATCCAAGTATTTTGTTCGCAGCTGCGGAATTCCAATTTCCTACCAAAGAACAATACGATTTTGTGTGTTTGCAATTGACTGGGATTTGGATGTCTTCGCAAAGTGATGGCGGTCGTCTTCCGAATGAAGCACCAACCGGCCCGGACACGAGGCCATGACGACCGGGCCCGATGGCTGAACGACCGTCGAGGCGGACCTCCGGCATGCCGACGGCATCGCCGCGGGTCCCGCATCGCGATCAATGGGAGGATAGCGAATGCCCAGATTGCTGCGCGTTTCCGGGACCGCCTTGGCGCTCGTGCTTGCGCTGGCGGCCGTGCCGACGATTGCGTCGGCCAATGACGAGCTGCTGAAGCTGCAGAAGGATCCCAACCAGTGGACCCAGCCGGCGGGTGACTACGCCAACACGCGCTACAGCGCGCTGAAGCAGATCACCGCCGAGAACGTCAAGAACCTGCAACCCGCCTGGACCTTCTCCACCGGCGTGCTGCGCGGCCATGAAGGCGGGCCGCTGGTGATCGGCGACATGATGTACATCCATGCGCCGTTCCCGAACACGGTCTACGCCCTGGACCTGGCCAACAACGGCAAGATCGTCTGGAAATACGAGCCGAAGCAGGACCCGAACGTCATCCCGGTGATGTGTTGCGATACCGTCAACCGCGGCGTCGCCTATGGCGACGGGATGATCTTCCTGCACCAGGCCGACACCACGCTGGTGGCGCTGGACGCCAAGACCGGCAAGGTGGCCTGGAGCGCCAAGGACGGCGACGCGACCAAGGGCGAGACCGGCACCTCGGCCCCGCTGGTGGTCAAGAACCTGGTCCTGATCGGCAATTCCGGCGGCGAATTCGGCGTCCGCGGCCATGTCTCGGCCTACGACACCAAGACCGGCAAGCTGGTCTGGCAGGCCCATTCGATGGGGCCGGACGCCGACACGCTGATGGACCCGGAGAAGACCACTGCCCTCGGCAAGCCGGTGGGCAAGGATTCCGGCATCTCCACCTGGCAGGGCGACCAGTGGAAGATCGGCGGCGGCACCACCTGGGGCTGGATCTCCTACGATCCGAAGACCAACCTGATCTATTACGGCACCGGCAATCCCAGCACCTGGAACCCGGTGCAGCGCCCCGGCGACAACAAATGGTCGATGACCATCTTCGCCCGCGACGCCGACACCGGCATGGCGAAATGGGTCTATCAGATGACGCCCCATGACGAATGGGACTATGACGGCGTCAACGAGATGATCCTGACCGACCAGAAGTTCAACGGCCAGGACCGCAAGCTGCTGGTCCATTTCGACCGCAACGGCTTCGGCTATACGATGGACCGCGTCACCGGCGAGTTGCTGGTGGCCGAGAAATACGATCCGGCGGTCAACTGGGCGACGAAGGTCGATCTGAAGACCGGCCTGCCGGAGCGCGACAAGAAGTTCTCGACCGAGGCCAATGGCGAGGACGTCAACTCACAGGGCATCTGCCCGGCGGCGCTGGGGTCGAAGGACCAGCAGCCGGCGGCCTTCTCGCCCGAGACCGGCCTGTTCTACGTGCCGACCAACCATGTCTGCATGGATTACGAGCCGTACAAGGTGGCCTACACCGCCGGCCAGCCCTATGTCGGCGCGACCCTGAGCATGTACCCGGCGCCGGGCGGCGACCATCTCGGCAACTTCATCGCCTGGGATGCGGAGAAGGGCAAGATCGTCTGGTCGATCCCGGAACCGTTCTCGGTGTGGAGCGGCGCGCTGGCCACCGCCGGCGGCGTGGTCTTCTACGGCACGCTGGAAGGCTACCTGAAGGCGGTCGACGCCAAGACCGGCAAGGAACTGTACAAGTTCAAGACCCCCTCCGGCATCATCGGCAACGTCAACACCTTCACCAGCAAGGGCAAGCAATACGTTGCCGTGCTCTCCGGCGTCGGCGGCTGGGCCGGCATCGGCATGGCGGCTGGACTGACCAACCCGCAGGAAGGCCTCGGCGCGGTCGGTGCCTATCAGTCGCTGTCGCAATACACCCAGCTGGGCGGAACGCTGACCGTGTTCGCCCTTCCCGACTGAAGCCTCCCTGTGCCTCGGAGGCGGGCTTCGGCCCGCCTCCTTCTTCTTCCGCCCCTGCCGCGTTCGACATGCCATACCATCCGAGAGGATCGAGGATGCCTTTCCGTGCCTTCCTGTACCGCACCGCCCTCCTGACCGGCGGCCTGATCGCGATCGGCGGCTTCGCCGCCGCGGGCTTCGCCCAGGACAAGAGCAGCGATCCGGCGGCACAGCAGCCCGCGGCGAATGCGCCCGCGGCCCCGGCGGCCGGCGAGGAGGAGAAGCCCTACAAGATCGCCGCGGACGGCACGGTCGAGTGGCCGGTCTATAACGGGTTCCGCCGCTACAACGGCATCTGCTACGTCTGCCACGGGCCGGACGGCGAGGGCAGCAGCTTCGCCCCCAGCCTGGTCGATTCGCTGAAGACCCTGTCCTTCGACCAGTTCATGGACACGGTGGTGAACGGCAAGCAGACCGTGAACACGGCCAGCGAGAAGAAGATGCCGGCGCTGGGCACCGATCCGAACGTGATGTGCTACATCAACGACATCTACGCCTATCTCAAGGCCCGGTCCGACGGCGCCGTGGGGCGCGGCCGGCCGGCCAAGTTCGAGAAGAAGTCCAAGGATTATGCCGACGCGGAGTCCTCCTGCATGGGGACGCCCGGCTAGGGCGCCCGGCATGACACTCCTCTCACGGCGCGCCGCGGCGCTGGCCTTGCTGGCCGGCGCCGTACTGCTGTCCGGCCCCGGCCGGGCCGAGCCGCCGCGGCCGGAGGCGATCGACCGCTCGGCGCTCAGGGTCTGCGCCGACCCGGCCAACCTGCCCTTCTCCGACGACAAGGGCGGCGGCTTCGAGAACAGGATCGCCGAGCTCCTGGCCGAGAAGCTGGGCCTGCCGGTGCGCTACACCTGGTACCCGAACTCGACCGGCTTCCTGCGCATGACGCTGCGCGCCCGGCGCTGCGACCTGGTGATGGGCATCGTCGCCGGGGCCGACCTGGTGCAGAACAGCAACCCCTATTACCGCTCCGGCTACGTGCTGGTGACGCGGCGCGAGGACAAGCTCGCCGACCTGACCGGCCTGGCCGATCCGCGGCTGCAGTCGCTGCGCCTCGGCATCACCGCCGGCACGCCGCCGGCCAACCTGGCGGCGCGCGGCGGGCTGATGGCGCAGGCCCGGCCCTATCCGCTCTATGTCGACAGCCGCTACGACGCGCCGGGCAAGCAGATGATCGACGACCTCGCGGCCAAGCAGATCGACGTCGCCGTGCTGTGGGGACCGATCGGCGGCTATTTCGCCAAGCAGCATGGCGACGCGCTGGCGGTGGCGCCGCTGGTGAGCGAGTCGAAGGACACGCGGCTCGACTTTTACATCACCATGGGCGTGCGGCCGGGCGAGGCCGACTGGAAGAACCGGATCAACGGGCTGATCCGGGAGAACCAGGACGCGATCACCGCGATCCTGAAGGAGTACGGCGTGCCGCTGCTGGATGCGCGTGGCCAGCCGATGCTCTGAGGCCCGCATGATCCGCCCCCTGCTCCGCCTCGCCGTGCTGGCGGTATGCCTGGCCGCCGGCCAGGCTTCGGCACAGGTGGCGGAGCCCGACGGCTACCGGATGGAGAACTTCCGCGCCCCGGTGCCGGCAACGCTGCAGGGCGCCACGGTGGTCGACGCCGCGACGGTGGAGCAGTTGATCCGCGGCGGCCCGGTGGTGGTGATCGACGTGCTGCCGCAGCCGCCGCGCCCGGACAGGCTGCCGCCGGGGACGCTGTGGCGCCCGCCGGAGCGGCAGGACATCCCCGGCAGCGTCTGGCTGGCCAACACCGGCTACGGCGCCCTGTCGGCGGAGATGGAGGCCTGGTTCCGCGACGCGCTGGCGGCGCTGACCCTGGGCGACCATGCCCGGCCGCTGGTGTTCTATTGCGACGCCGAGTGCTGGATGTCCTGGAACGCCGCCCGGCGCGCGGTGGCCGAGGGCTACACCGCCGTGCACTGGTTCCCCGGCGGGATGAAGGACTGGACCGCCGGCGGCCGCCCGACCTTGCCGAACGCGCCGCTGCCGGTGAAGTGACCTCAAGGGTCTTCCGCCTGCAAGGCTGTCTCGACGTCCTGGCCGCCATAGAACACGCCGAGGATGGTCACGACCCGATCGCTGACAGTCAGGACGATCGTCACGCGGCGCCGGAAGCCGAGCAGCCTCAGGCCCGGTCGGATGTCGTCTCGCCGCGTGCCGCGTTGCGGGAATGTCGAGAGCGATCGGCAATATTGGACGATGGCCGTCGTGTAGCGTTCTGCGACCACAGGCGATGCGGCTTCGGAAATGCGGTGATGCAGTGCCAAGAGTTGCGCCTTCGCATGCGGTGCGAAGATCACACGATGCGCCACGTTCCTACCCGGCTTTGGTCCGGCGCCTCGTCTCCGCCTTCAGAGATTGCAGCACCTCCTCCGAGCTAAGCCCCTTCGACGGGTCGGCCTTCATCTCGTCATAGGCGGCTGCCACCTCCGTGCGCAGCCATCTCTCGAGTGCCTGATCACGGGCCTGCAGGGCGCGCAGCCCGTCGCGGATCACCTCGCTCTCGCTGGCATATTCGCCCGACGCGACCTTGCCCCGGACCATGTCGGCCATCTCGTTCGGCAGGGTGACGCTGAACTGCTGGGTGGTGCGCAATTGCATCTCCGATCCTGCTGGATAGGATGGAACACTATCACAGATCCGACGAGGATGCAGTCAGGCGCGATCTGCATCGCCCTCCTCCCCCGCCGTCACCGCCAAGCCGGGGTCGAAACGCAGCAGGGTGTCGACGATGGCGTCGATCCGCGGGTCGGCCGGATCGCGCGGATGCGGCAGCTCGATGCCCCGCTGCAGCGATACCCGCCCGGCGCCCTCGGCCAGCACCACCACCCGGTCGGCCAGGGTCACCGCCTCGCGCAGGTCGTGGGTGACCAGCAGCACGGTCGGCCGGTGCCGGCGCCAGTATTCCGCCAGCAGGGCCCGCATCCGGCCGGCCAAGGCGTGGTCGAGCGAGACAAGCGGCTCGTCCAGCAGCAGCAGGTCGGACTCGACCAAGAGGGCCCGGGCCAGGGCGGCGCGGCGCTGCATGCCGCCGGAGAGCTGGCCGGGCCAGGCATCCTCGCGGCCCGCCAGCTCGACCGCGGCCAGCAGTCCCCGGGCCTCGGGTTCGGCGGCGCGGCCGGCGACCAGCAGCAGGTTGTCGAGCAGGCCGAGCCAGGGCACCAGCCGCGGCTCCTGGAACACCGCGGCGCGGCGGCGCGGCGGACCGTCGGGCCAGTCGATCCGGCCCTGATAGCCGGAATCGAGCCCGCCGACGATGCGCAGCAGCGTGGTCTTGCCGCGGCCGGAGGGGCCGACCAGGGCCACGAACTCGCCGGCCCCGATCGACAGGTCGACGCCGTCCAGCACATCGCGCGGCACCGGGGCGGCGAAGCGCCGGCGGATGCCCTGCAGCGCCAGGCCGATCACGGCGACCGCCAGCGGCCGGCGGCGCGGTCCAGCGGCTGCAGCAGGAAGGCCTCGATCGCCAGGATCACGGCGATGAACACCAGCGTGTAGGCGAGGATCCCGGCAATGTCGAAGAAGTTGAAGAAGCTGCGGATCTGGAAGCCGACGCCGTCCGGCCGGCCCAAGAGCTCGACCACCAGCACGATCTTCCAGGTCAAGGCGAGGCCGGAGCGGGCGGCGGCCATCAGGCTGGGCGCCAGCTGCGGCAGCACGATCCGGCGCAGCACCCGGCCGCGCGGCACCTCGAAGAGCTGCGCCATCTCCATCAGCGGCCGGTCGAGCGCCCGGGCGCCCTCGCGGGTGATCGCCACCACCAGCGGCGCCTTGTTGACCGCGACCGCGATCACCGCCGCCCATTCGTTCAGCCCGAACCAGACGTAGCAGAGCACGATCGTCACCAGCGCCGGCATGTTCAACGCGATCACCAGCCAGCCGTCGAACAGCTCGTCCAGCAGCCGGCTGCGGCCGAGGGCGATGCCGATGGCGGTGCCGAGCAGCATGGCGGCGGCGAAGGCGGCCAGCACCCGCGCCAGGGTGATGGCGACGTTGTACGGGAGATCGCCCGCGACCATGTGCTGCCAGGCGGAGGCCGCGACCTCGGCCGGCGGCGGCAGCACGGCGCTGTCGGCCAGGAGGGCGGCGACCTGCCAGATCGCCGCCAGGATCGCAAGGGAGAGCAGCCAGCGCCAGCGCCGCGTGGACGACGCGGCGGCGAGCGAGGCGTCAACCGCCATAGCCGGGCCAGAAGGTGCCGGGCGGCAGCGCCGTCAGCCCGCCGACCGCGGCCGGGGTGATGCCGGCCATCAGCCGCAGGGCGGCGGCGGCCGCTGTTTCGTCGGCCGGGCTGGGGGGCGCCGGGATGCCGGCGCGGTAGCCGTCGCGCAGGGCGGCGAAGACGGCATCGTCCTCAGCCTGCATCTCGGGCTTGAGCCGCTGCCACAGCGCGTCATCCGACTTCATCGCGGCCTTGGCGGCGAAGGAGGCGTCGAGGAAGCCACGGACGAGATCGGGGTTCTGCGCCGCCCAGCCATCGCGGAACACCCAGCCGAGCAGCGGCGGCGGACGGTCGAGCCCGAGCTCCGGCAGGATCTTTGCGATCTCTACAACCGGCCGGAAGCCCTTGGCCGCCAGCCGGGCGGCGAACTGCCAGAAGGTGAGCACGGCGTCGAGGTCGCGGCGCAGCGCCAGCTGGTTCAAGAGCGGCGGCGCCGCGAAGTTGACGGTCGCGGCGCGCGGCAGGTCGATGCCGGCCTTGCGGGCATAGGCCTGGATCAGCACCCAGCTCTTGTCGTCCTCGCCGCCGGCGACGCCCAGGCGCTTGCCGGGCAGGTGCTGGATGGTGCGGATGCCGGTCTTGGGATCGGCCATCAGCGCGCCGACGGTCAGCGAAAAGGGCACGAAGGTGAAATCGCGCCCGGCCTGGCGCTGCCGCGCCACCCAGATCCAGTCGGTGACGATCAGGTCGACCGCGCCGGACTGGAAGGCGACGGCGGCGGCGTCCTTGTCGGCCAGGACCAGCGGCTCGAGCACGAAGCCGTGGCGGCGGTCGAGCCCGTCGCCGATCACCGCCAGCTCCCAGTTCACCGTGCCGAACTGCAGCGTGCCGACGCGCACCCGCGGCGGCTCCTGGGCACGGAGTACGGCCGGCGCGGCCAGCATCGCGCCCCCGATGAGGAAACCGCGGCGGCCGATCAGGGGTGACAGGGAAGACATTGCGAGGAAGACCCGTTCCCACCGTTGTCATGCCCGGCTTGCCCCGAGCATCCAGAGACTGTCGACACCCTCTGGATGCTCGGGTCAAGCCCGGCCATGACAGGAAAGTTTGTTGGCGCGGCTCTCCTGATCCGTCACCCCTGGTTCAGCACCCCGGCGTGGTGGCGGATGTGGTCGGCGATGAAGGTGGAGATGAAGTAGTAGCCGTGATCGTAGCCGGGGTGGCGGCGCAGGGTCAGGGGCTGCCCGGCCTTGCGGCAGGCCGCCTCCAAGAGATGCGGGTGCAGCTCGCGCTCCAGGAACTGGTCGGCCTCGCCCTGGTCGATCAGGAGATCGGGGCAGCGCGCCCCGCCCTCGACCAGCGCCGTCGCATCCCACTGCGCCCAGCGGGACTGGTCCGGCCCGAGGTAGCGCGAGAACGCCTTCTGCCCCCAGGGACATTGCGACGGGGCCGCGATCGGCGCGAAGGCCGAGACCGACCGGTACAGGCCCGGGTTGCGCAAGGCCGCCACCAGCGCCCCGTGCCCGCCCATCGAATGCCCGAAGATCCCCATCGCCGACCGCCGCGCCGGGAAGTGCCGGCCGATCACCTCCGGCAGCTCCCGCGTCACATAGGCGTGCATCCGGTAGCCGTCGCGCCAGGGCTCTTGC